>JAHCIE010000599.1 GCA_026129385.1 Anaerolineae bacterium | reverse complement strand
CGCCGGTGTGGAACCAGCCGCCCTTGAAGGCTTCCTCGTTGGCCTCCGGCTTCTGGTAGTAGCCCTTCATCACGTTGTGGCCGCGGATGACGATCTCGCCCAACTCGCCGACCGGCGTATCGCTCATGGCCTCGTCCACGCACTTGACCTCCGTGCCCCAGATGGCGACGCCGATGGAGCCAGGCTTGCGTGGCCGCTCCATCACGTTGAAGGTCGCAATCGGTGACGTCTCCGACAGGCCGTAGCCTTCCAGGATGGGCACGGCAAACTTGGCCTCGAAGCCGCGTAGCACCTCCAGGGGTAGCGCGCTGCCGCCAGACACCGCCAGGCGCATGTCGTCGGCGATCTGCTTCAGGTCGAACTTGTCAGCCTCCGGGTAGGCCAGCAGCGCCCAGTACATGGTCGGCACGCCCACGAACACGGTAACCTTGTCACGCTGCATGATGCCCAGCGCGGCGGCCGGGTCGAAGCGCGGTAGCATCGTGATGGTCACCCCCGCCGCGAAGCCGGCGTTCATCACGCACGTCTGGCCGAAGGAGTGGAACAAGGGCAGCGTCGCCATGATCACATCGTTGTCTTGCACGTTCAACAGCCACTTCGCGCCGTACAGGGCATTAAAAAACATGTTGAAGTGGGACAGCTCCGCCCCCTTCGGCTGGCCCGTCGTGCCCGACGTGTACAGGATGACGCCGGTGTCGTCGGCCATCGATTGCACGGTCTCGAACTTCGGGTTACCCGTCGCCATGAAGCGGCCCAGCGTGGTCACGCCCTCGGCCTCGACCGGCGGCGGCGCGGCCATGTCCGCCCGCGCGACGATGAGATGCTGGCAGTCGGGCGCGGTCTGGAAGCCCTTGTACGCCTCCTCGAAGAAGCCCTCGAACACGATGAGGGCCACCGAGTTCGAGTCCTTCAGGTGATAGTCCACCTCGCGGGCCTTGAACAGCACGTTGAGGGGCACGACCACCGCGCCCGCCTTGAGAATCCCGTAATAGGCCAGGGGGAAGAAAGGCAGGTTGGGCATCATCAGCGCCACCTTGTCGCCCTTCTTGACGCCTGCCGCCGCCAGCGCACCCGCGAACTGGCTCGCCATGGCGTTGAGCTGGGCGTAGGAGAACTTCATATCATTGAAAATCACGGCCGTCTTGGCGGGGTGAGACTTGGCGCTCTCTTCGAGCAGCACGGCGAGATTCAGCATCGGGGGCCTCCTGTGGGCATTATCGCGGCGCGGGCGGTTCCCATGAGAGTGCGGGGGCCATATCATAGCGCAAAGTGGCGACGGCGGCAATCAGGCGCGCTTTCGCCGTCTGGCCTGACGATGGCTATACTTTGGCGTATCAACCGCTGTTAGCGAGCAAGCGATGACTCAAGAGGAGTGACCGATGCCGAGATTGTTAGTCCGCCCCGGCCGGCCGGCCGCCGCGCTGTTGGGTGTCGTTCTTGCCGTGGCCGGCTGTACAGGTCAGGCGGCCACCCCCCCGCCGACGAGCGCGCCCACCGCCGCTGTGAAGGCCGCCGCCCCGACCGCCGCTGCCGCCGCCCCCACCGCCGCGCCGAAGGCGGTCGCCCCCACCACTGCGCCCACCGCCGCGCCGAAGGCGGTCGCCCCCACCACTGCCCCGACCGCCGCGCCGAAGGCGGTCGCCCCCACCACTGCGCCCACCGCCGCGCCGAAGACGACCGGCCCGCTCATGCCGACCAACCTGGCGGCGATGCCGAAGGTCGAGGTGCTGGTCAGCGGTCTGGATACGCCGTGGGCCATCGACTTCGCCCCCGACGGGCGCATCTTCGTGACCGAGCGCGGCGGCAGGATACGGACCATCACGGACGGCAAGCTCGACCCTGAGCCGTGGCTGACCCTGGACGTGGCCGAGGTGGGCGAGTCGGGGCTGATGGGCCTCACCCTGGACCCCAATTTCGCCCAGAATCGCTACCTCTACGCCACCTACACCTACCGCCAGGGCAACCAGCTGTTCAACCGCCTGGTGCGCCTGCGCGACGACCCGGCCACCGGCAAGGGCATAGAGGATAAGACTCTCGTCGACGCCGTGCCCACCAATGTCAACCACAGCGGCGGCCGCGTGCGCTTTGGCCCCGACGGCAAGCTGTACTGGACGATGGGGGACGCGCAGCAGACGCAGCTGGCCCAAAACCCATCGTCCCTGCTGGGCAAGGTGATGCGTCTCAACCCCGACGGCAGCGC
>JAHCIE010000598.1 GCA_026129385.1 Anaerolineae bacterium | reverse complement strand
TTCAAGCACGTCATCCCCACCCACCAGGGCCGCGCCGCCGAGCGTATCTTGTTTGGCGCGGCGGTGGAGGCGGGCGACAGCGTGCCCAACAACACCCACTTTGATACCACCCGCGCCAACATCGAGGCGCGCGGCGCGATGGCGCTGGACATCCCCATCGCCGAGGGTCGCCGTCCCCAGGCCTACCATCCCTTCAAGGGCAACATCGACCTGGACAGCCTCGATCGCATCCTGACCGAGCAGGCGGGCCGCGTACCGCTGGCGATGGTCACCGTCACCAACAATTCTGGCGGCGGGCAGCCCGTCAGCATGGCGAACATCCGCGCCGCCAGTGAGATCTGCCACCGCCATGGCGTGCCCTTCTTCCTCGACGCCTGCCGCTTCGCCGAGAACGCCTGGTTCATCAAGATGCGCGAGGACGGCTACCACGACAAGACCCCCCTCGCCATCGCCCGGGAGATGTTCAGCCTTGCCGACGGCTGCACCATGAGCGCCAAGAAGGACGGCATGGCGAACATCGGCGGCTTCCTGGCCCTCAACGACGACGCCCTGGCCGAGAAGTGCCGCAACACCCTGATTCTCACCGAGGGCTTCGTCACCTACGGCGGCCTCGCGGGCTACGACCTGGAGGCCATCGCCGTCGGCCTGCGCGAGGCGCTGGACGAGGACTACCTGCGCTATCGAACGCGCTCCATCGAATACCTGGCCGCCAAGCTCGCCCACGCGGGCATCCCCATGGTCGAGCCACCCGGCGGCCACGCCCTGTACATCGATGCACGGCGCATGCTGCCCCACATCCCCCCCCACGAGTACCCAGCCTGGGCATTGTCGCTGGCGCTGTACCTGGAAGGTGGTGTGCGCTCGGTGGAGATTGGCACGGTCATGTTTGGCCGCCACCCCGACGGCAGCGAGCAGCCCGCCGCGATGGACCTGGTGCGGCTGGCCTTCCCGCGCCGCGTCTACACTCAGAGCCACGTCGACTACCTGGCCGAGGTACTGGCCTACCTGCAAACCCTCGCGCCGCGCCTGCGCGGGGTTCGCATCGTCCACGAGCCGCCCGCCCTACGGCACTTTTCAGCCCACTTCGCGCCTGCCTACGATACGCTCATCGCGGCGGACGCAGCCGCGCCACTGTAAGCCTTCGCCCTTCACCTGGACCTGACGACTGAATCGGAGTATAGTTGCCCCCGAAATGGGCCATATCATCGCTGCTCACTCCCATGGAGGATACTCATGGCTACCCAGGCTGACTTCAGCCCAGAGGATTGGAGCAAGGTTTTCAGCGCGCCCTTTGTGGCGGGCATGTACATCTCCTTCGCGGACGTTAGTAACCCCGTCGGCCTCATGCAGGAGACAGCGGCCGTGGTCAGCGCCGTCACCGACGCCGCCAGGGCCAGCACCAACAGCATCATCCAGGCCATGGCCGCTGCGCTTCAGGCTAAAGAGAAGCCTGTGATGCCGGAGCGCCAGAGCGACATGGCCGCCACCCAGGCCAGCATGCTCGCCACGATTGAAGGCGCGATCGCGGCTGTAGAGGCAAAGGATGCCGAGGCCGTCGCCGGCTACAAGCAGTTGATCATGGACGCCGCGACCAAGGCGGCCGGCGCGGCCAAGGAGGGTGGCTTCATGGGCATCGGCGGCACGTCTGTCAGCGACGCCGAGAAGGCTGCCCTCGCGCAGATCGCTACAACCCTCGGCATTGCTGCGTAGGCACGCCATCCGCATCATTGCCCCCCGGACTCAGCAGGTATAGGCTAGCGATTGACCTGGAAGCCCCAGCGTCCTCAGGGTACGACTCGGCAACGCTTTGAATGGGCAGAGGGCCAGGGCGGTCCCCACGTCGCTCCTGGCCCTCTTGTATTCGAGCCGTGCCGCCGCATTGAGCAGCATGGAGGTGTCAGCATGTTCAAGGAGTTTCGCGACTTCATCGCCCGTGGTAACGTCATCGACCTGGCCGTCGGCATCATCATGGGCGCGGCCTTCACGTCGGTAGTCAACTCTCTGGTCAAGGACGTCATTATGCCGCCCATTGGCTACATGCTCGGCGGCGTGAACTTCAACGACCTGTTCATATCGCTGGATGGCAAGGCATACCCATCCTACGATGCCGCCCAATTAGCGGGCGCGCCCGTGATCGGCTATGGCGCATTCATCAATACGCTCATTACCTTCCTCTTGACGGCGCTAGCGGTCTTCTTCCTGGTCAAGACC
>JAHCIE010000597.1 GCA_026129385.1 Anaerolineae bacterium | reverse complement strand
CGCGCGGCTGGTGGATGTGGAGCCGGACCTGCCCGTCGTCGTCCAGGCCGTCGATACCGTCGACCGTATCGATGCCGCCCTCGATGCCGTCGCAGCGATGGTGGGCGAGGGGGTGGTGACGGTGGAGGAGGTTAGCCTGGTGCGCGCCGTTCAGCATCGCATGCCTACGTTACCCGCCGATCGCCCCGTGGCCGCCGTGATGACGACGGAGGTAGCCAGCGTGACGCCGGATACGCCCCTGGCCGAAGTAGCGCGCCTGCTAGTGCAACGCGACGTCAAAGCCGTGCCCGTGCTGGACGGCGAGCAGCGTGTGATCGGCATCATTACCGGCGGCGATCTTCTTACCAGAGCGGGGATGCAGGTACGGCTCAGCCTACAACGTGAGCTGCCCGACCAGATGGCCGCCCACCATCTGCGCCTGCTGGCTGACAGCGGCCGCGTGGCCCGCGATATCATGACGCCACACCCCTACACCGTTGGGGCCGATGCCCTGCTGATCGAGGCGGCCCAGGTTATGGCCCGCCAGGACTTCAAGCGGCTGCCGGTCGTCGATGCCCAGGGGCGACTGGTGGGTATGGTCAGTCGTCTCGACCTGCTGCGGGTCGTAGCCGATGCCGCGCCGGGGGCGGTGGAGGCGCCGCCGCCGCTGGGCAGTGGCGCGCGCGTCGAGGATGTTATGCTCACCGATGTACCCACGGCCCGCGCCACGACACCCATCGAGGAGGTGTTGGGCCGGCTCGTCGCCAGTTCGCTGCGGCGGGTCGTCGTGGTAGACGCGACGGGGCGTGTCCAGGGGATGATCACCGATGGCTCGCTGCTGGCGCGCGCCCTGCCGCAGCCGCGTGGCGGTGTGTGGGCCTCGGTACGTCATGCGCTACGATTGGGCGATGCGCCCCCCGCCACGCCAACGAATCTCACGGCAGGCGATGTGATGGACCGCGAGGTCTACGTGGTCGACCGTCGCGCGTCCATCCTGGATGCGATTCAGCAGATGGTGGAGCGGCGGGTCAAGCGGCTGGTAGTGGTCGATGATGAACAGCGGTTGGTGGGGATGGTGGACCGCCAGCGCGCCTTACAAGCTATTGCGGATGTGAACGTGTAAGCGAGAGGGACATGCCGGAGTTACCTGAGGTTGAAACGTATGCGCGCGGCTTGCAGCCGCTGATTGGCCGCCGCTTCCTGGGCGCGCGGGCGCTGTGGCTGCGCAGCGTGCCGACCGGCCCCGACCTGTTGGGGCCGCGCATCGCGGGCCAGGTGGTAATAGACGTGGCGCGGCGTGGCAAGTACATCGTCTTCACCCTGTCCGACGACGTGCTGCTGGTGCATCTCAAGATGACCGGCGAACTGGTGGTCGCGCCAGCCGCCGCGCCGCCCGACCCCCACGCCCGTGTTGTCTTCGACCTCGACGCGGGCGAGGAGTTGCGTTTCCACGACCCGCGCAAGTTTGGGCGGGTGTACCTGGTGGCGGATCCGGCCCAGGTGACAGGCGCGCTGGGGCCGGAGCCGCTGGCCGACGACTTCACGCCCCAGGCGTTCGCGGCGCGGCTGGCCGGGCGGCGCGGCCGGCTCAAATCCCTCCTGCTGGACCAGACCTTCGTGGCGGGTGTGGGCAACATCTACGCCGACGAGGCGCTGCACCGCGCCCGGCTGCATCCGCTACGCCCCGCCGACAGCCTCACGCCCGACGAGCAGGTGCGCCTGTACGACGCCATCCGTGCCGTGCTGCGCCAGGGTATTGCCAATCGCGGCACTAACCTCGATTGGGCCTACACCCAGGGGACCAACCAGGATGTCCTACGGGTGTTCCATCGCCACGGCCAGCCATGCCTGACGTGTGGCACGTTGATTGAGCGCATGACCGTGGGCCAGCGTGGGACCCATTTCTGCCCCCAGTGCCAGCCGCTGCTGCGACTGGAAGTCGCGGGCTGATACGGCCAACCTGCCGAGGCAGGTTACAGGCCCGGTCCCGCCCGCTTCAGCGGGCATCGAGTAGCAGCCGCCGAATTCCATTCGACGCATGGGCTTGCCTGTCAGGGCCAGCTATGCTATCCTCACGGCATTCCTCTACGCCTGGAATGCTGTGGGGATAGCGCGCCACGCCCACACCTTTGCTGCCCGTCCCCGACCCATGAGGAAACGCACAAGGAGGAGAGACATGCGCAAGTGGACTCTGTGGATCGCCCTGCTCGCGGCCCTGGCCGTCGCCATCGGTGCGTGCG
>JAHCIE010000596.1 GCA_026129385.1 Anaerolineae bacterium | reverse complement strand
CGGCCGGCCGTCGGGTCCACCGTGGCCCAGACGACGACCAGGCCGTTGGAGTCCTTGAGCGCCTTGTGGCCCGACGTGACGTAGACCTTGGTGCCGTTAAGTACCCACTCGTCGCCGTCGCGCACGGCGGTCGTGCGGATGGCCGACGTGTCCGAGCCAGCCTGCGGCTCGGTCATGCACATGGCGCCCCAGGTCGGCTTGTCGCCGGTGAAGCGCTTGAGGAAGCGTTCCTTCTGCTCCGGCGTGCCCACGGCCTGGATAGCCGCGCCGGCCAACTGGCTGCTGGGCATGGTCAGGTACATGCCGGCGTCGCCCCATGACAGCTGCTCGATCAGGTAGATCATGCGCATATTCGTGGTGCGAGGCTTCTTCGACTTATCGCCGTTGCCGCTCGACTCCTTGGGCTTCAAGGATGCCTCGAGGTCGCGCTTGGCCTGGTCGGCCATCTGGGGCCACATGGTGTAGATGAAATCCCAGGGGATCTCATGCTCATTCTCATCGTAGAAGCGCGCCTTGGGCCGCATGACGTGTTCCGCGACCATCTGCGCCATCATCACCTGCTGTTGGATGTTGTCGGGAATTGAGAAGTCAATCATACCCTTGTTCTCCTTTACTCTACACCATGCCCAGGCCATCCAAAACGGCAAAGCTGCGCGCGTTGCGGAGCCACAGTTCCACCGGCACGTCGCGGATATAGCCGCTGCCGCCGAGGATCTGGACCGCGCGGTCGCCGCACATCAGCGCCATCTCGTCGGTGAAGGTCTTCGCCAGCCGCGCCTCGCGCGTCGCATCCATGCCCTGGTCGAGCCGCCAGGCCGCCTCCCAGACAAGCAGGCGGGCCGCGTCAATGTCGGTGCACATCTCGGCCAGCATAAAGGCGATAGCCTGCCGCGTGCCGATAGGCTGGCCGAACGTCTCGCGCTCCTTGGCGTACTCCACAGCGTACTCGTAGGCCGCCTTCCCCACGCCGACGGCCATCGCGGCCAGAGCGACGCGGGAGTAGTTCAGGATGCGCGGGAAGTCGCAACCTTCTGGCCCACCGAGCTTGCACTGCGGGCTGACATGGACATCGTTGAGTGTCACCTTGTACATCGGCAGCGCTTTCATGCCCATGCTCTTCTCGCGCTCGCCGATGGTGATGCCGGCCGCGCCCAGGTCCACCAGGAAGCCCTGCGTCGTGTCGCCTTCCTTGGCCCACACGAGCATCATGGCAGCGTCGGCGGCCAGCGGGACATACGCCTTGACGCCGTTGAGCAGGTAGACATCGCCGTCCTTGGTGGCCGTCGTGCGCAGGTCCACCGGGTCGTAGAGCAGCGTCGGCTCGATGAGCGCGGCGGTGGCCGGGATGAACTCGTCGCCGCAGAAGCGCGGCAGGTACTCCTGCTTCTGCTGCTCGGTGCCCCCCAGCAGGATGGGCAGCGCGACGGACATAGGCGAGGTCACGTACATCGCCGTCGCCAAGTCACCCCAGGCGAGTTCCTCGGCCCATAGCGCGCCGGTCACGGCGGAGTGTTCAGCTGCGAAGCCCCCATACTGCTCAGGGATGTTAGCGGGGACGAGGCCCAGGCCCCAGCCCGTTTGGATGACATCGGGTGGGAGTTCGCCCCGCTCGTCCGCCTCCTGGAACATCGGGCGGAGTTGCTCGCGGGCGAAGTCCTTAACCGAGTCCACAATCATCTGTTGTTCTTCGGTTGGTGCAAACGAGATCATACTCATCTCCTACTGCATATTCTCGTAGATGATCGCCGCGCCTTGACCGCCGCCGACGCACATGGTGACCATGCCGTAGCGCGACTGACGCCGCTTCATCTCGTTGAGGATCTGGACCGTGAGCTTGCCACCCGTGGCGCCCAATGGGTGACCGAGGGCAATCGCGCCGCCGTTGACATTGACCTTGTCGGGGTCCATCCCCGTCTCGCGCATGACCGGGATGACCTGGGCCGCGAAGGCTTCGTTCAGCTCGACCACGTCAATGTCATTCATCGTCAGCCCGGCCTTCTTGAGCGCCTTCGGCACGGCGACGATAGGGCCGATGCCCATAATCTCTGGCGGCACGCCGCCCAGCGCGAACGACACAAAGCGGGCCAGCGGCTTCAAGCCCAGGTCCCGCGCCTTCTCCAATGACATGACGACCACCACGCCGGCGCCGTCGCTGGTCTGCGAGGCGTTGCCCGCCGTCACCGTGCCGCCCTCCTTAAAGGCCGGCTTGAGCTTGCCGAGCGC
>JAHCIE010000595.1 GCA_026129385.1 Anaerolineae bacterium | reverse complement strand
TTCGCCGAAGACACCCTGCCCAAGATGCGCGAGAAGTATCTCAAGGATGGCAAGGTACGGCTGATCTGGCGCGACATGTCGATTCGCGGTCCGGAAAGTGACCTGGCTGCTGCCGCCGCGCTATGTGCCCACGAACAGGGCCGCTTCTGGCCGTACCACGATCTCCTCTTCGCGCGGGCCCAGGGGCAGAATCAGGGCGCATTCACAGCCGCCACGCTCAAGGCGATGGCGGCCGAGGTGGGACGCATCCAGCCAGAGTTGTTCGCCCAGTGCCTCGATACGGGGCGCTATCTGCCCGCTGTTCGCGCCTCAACGCAGGATGCTACGACCAACTTGAAGCTCGCGGGCACGCCGACCTTCTTCGTCAATGGCCGCAAAGTCGAGGGGAATCTGGCGTGGGAAAAGTGGGATGAGATGCTGTCCACTGCGACCCAGTAGGGTCGCTGGTTGGCCGAGGATACGCGCGGGATGCGAGCGTCCCGCGCGTTGCGTTTTTCATGGCTCCCACGTCAGCTGCGTCGCTACCCACTGGCCGTCGGGGTGAATCACGCCCTCGACGGTGGCTCGCACGCCGGGGCGCGGGCTGTTGCTGACAGTGAAGGGAACATGAATCACTTGCCCCTCCACGGTCCACCTGGCGCCGTCGATGGCGTCGACGCGGCCGATGCGGTGAAATGCGCTGGGCACACCGGTCGCGCCAGCGGCCACGAAGGGTGTAGCGGTTGCCGCCGGGCGAGGCGTGACGGGGCCGCGCAGAATCTGCGGGATAGCCAGGGCGGCCAGAAGCAAGCCCACCACCACCAGCGCGATGAGCCACCAGCGGCGGCCCCCGCCTTGCGGCTCGGCGGGCGCGGTGGGAAGTAGGGGCGGAGCAGGAGGGTCGGCTCCCCTCGGCCCCCCCGTGGATGGGGGGAGGTTGGCGGCGGTCGCTGTTGTCACCACGCCCGTGGTGCGGGCGGCGTCTTCGGCGGTGCGGCGCAAGGCGTCGGCGGTCCAGGCGGCGGTCGGCCGCTGGGAGGGCATCTCGGCGAGGAGGCGCGTTGTCAGGCCGCGTAGGGAGCCGGGAATACCGGGCGGCAGCGTCTCGCTGCCGGGGCGCGGCGCCTGCCCGCTCAGGAGGGCATATAGCATTGCGCCCAGGGCGTACACGTCGGCGGCCGCCGTGGGCGGCGCACCGGCGATGACCTCCGGCGCCGCCCACGGTGGCCCAGGCGTCGGGTGGGTGAGGCAGAAGCCCTCGACGTAGGCATCGCCGTCGGGCGTGAGACGTACCCGCTCTGGTGTCAAGCCCCCGTGCACGAGACCCTGACCGTGGGCAGCCGCCAGTGCGGTGGCTATCTGGCGGGCGACCGAGGTGGGAATTTCCGGGCGGTAAGGGTGGCCGCGCGCCAGGGATTGGGCCAGCGTGCCGCCCTCGACGGCTTCGCTGACGACGTAGGCCAGCGCATCTTCCTCGGCGACGTCGAAGATGCGCACGATGTTGGGGTGAAGCAGGGTGGCGGCCTGGCGTGCGGCCGCCAGCCGCGCCGACGCGGCCGCCGACCCGGCCGGCGCACTCAGGGCGAACACCTCAACGGTGCGATCAAGGCGAGCGTCGCGGGCACGAAACCGCTCGCCATCGGCGTCGGTTCCCAGGGACTCCAGGATAAGGTAGCGGTCGGCGAGCAGGCGCGGCATATTCATTCTGCGCGTTTCCTCGCCCCCATTCTAGCACAGGCGGCGGGCAGACACGAAACCTGGCCGATGTGAAGACGTTAGGGGTCTCACAGATCCTTAACGTCTGCTTGCGTCAATAGCTCCCGCCGCCGCTCCAGCGTCCAGCCTGGGTCGCGGGGGAAGTCGGCGTAGTCGTGAATGTCGGCCAGGCGCGGATCGTCGGGGTCGATGCCGGCGCCCTGGAGCAGCGCGTAGTCTTGCAGGCTCTCGGCGAAGACCTCCCAACGTAGCGAGTCGATGGGGCCATCGGGGCCAGGGTAGACGATGAAGGGGTCGCCGCCCGCCCAGTTGGGCCAGGCGTGGGCGTCGTTGATCGTGAACGGGTCGATGAGGGTCGTCGTCTCGCGCCGATACCAATAGTTGTAGCCCCAGTGCAGGAAGCCGCGCGCCTTGAGGCGGTAGAGCAGCCAGCCCGACATGCGAATCTTGGCCAGCGGCGTGTCCAGCATGCGGTTGAGGTAGCGGCCGCGGGGCCAACAGCAGAAGTAGGCCCAGGCGGGGATGCCCTCGCGTAT
>JAHCIE010000594.1 GCA_026129385.1 Anaerolineae bacterium | reverse complement strand
GATCTGCAGCGTCGTGGCGCGCACAGGCGTGCCGGGGATGGGGATGAAGCCGCCCACCGGCAGCTGGCCCAGGATGAGGGTCACGGCCAGCATGATAGCGGCAATGACCAGGCTGCGAGTCTGAATCTTCATCGTGAGTCTCCTCTCAAGGTTGGGTAGAAGCTCGGTTAGCCAATCACACGCGCCCACAGGCCGGCGTCAATCGCCGCCCACGGGCCGAGAAGCAGCGCCGCCGCCAGGGCGACGGCCGCGCCGACGGCGACCCAGTCGGTGGGCCGCGCGTCGAGGTCGACGTAGTGACTGCGCCCGCCGCCGCCCAGGTAGGCCCGCGTCTCCATCGCCTCGGTCAGGGCATCGGCGCGCCGCAGGCTGCTGGTAATGAGCGGGACGAACAGCGGGATGAGGCGGCGAATGCGGGTCACGAAGCCCGCTGCGCCCGTGCCGAAGTCCGCGCCGCGCGCCGCCTGCGCCTTGGCCAGCCTTTCCATTTCTTCGGCCAGGGTTGGCACGAAGCGAATGGCGATGGTCGCCACCAGCGATAGCTCGTGAGCCGGGATGCCCACTCGCTGCAAGGGACGCAGGCCAACCTCGATGCCGTGGGCAAGCTCGGTCACGGATGTCGTCATGGTCAGCAGGCTGACCAGCAAGATGAGGCCCAGGAAGCGCAGCATGGACATGAAGACCAGGCTGACGCCGCAACTGGTGATGCCCAGGAAACCCCACTCCACAAGCGGCGCACAGGTCGCGGTCGCTGCGACGGGTGGTGCGAACAGTTGAAACAAGGCCAGGGTGACAATGAAGGGCATGGCGGGTAGCACGCCGCGCAAGGCGTAGCCGACCGGGATACGCGCCACCACGGTCAAGGCGAGCATCACCGCCAGAAAGGCCAGCGCACCCGCGATGCCCGGCGCGAGGATAGCCGCCAGTAGCAGGACAACGAAGGCCAGCAGCTTGGCGCGTGGGTCCAGGCGGTGGATGGGCGAGCCGGTCGGCAGATACTGGCCGACAGTCACGTTACGCAGAAACTCAAACTCGCTCATGGCTTGTCTCCTGGAGGAGCATGGGCATCAGGACGGCCGCCGCCTCGGCGACCGTCAGCACATCGCTGGGCACGTCGTAGCCGCGCGCCCGCAGGGCGACCATGACCTGGGTAGCCTGGGGCAGGCCGAGGTGCAGCGCCGTCAATGTTTCCGGCTGGCTGAACACGGCGCGGGTTGGCGCGTCGAGAACCGTCTTGCCGCCCGCCAGCACCACGATCCGGTCGGCGATCTCGGCCAGATCATCCATGTTGTGGGTGGCAACGACCAGGGTCAGGCCGTGGTCACGGTTGAGGCGCACCAGCTTCGCCAGCAGATCGGCGCGGGTCGCCGGGTCCAGCCCCGCTGTCGGCTCGTCCAGGATGAGCGCCTGGGGTTGCATCGCCAGCACCCCGGCCAGGGCCACGCGCCGCCGCTGCCCGCCGCTGAGAGCGAAGGTCAGACGGTCCTTGAAGGCGTCGAAGTCCAGGTCGACCAGGGCCATGGCGTCGCGGACACGCTGCCGCACCGTCTCGCGGTCGAGGCCCAGGTTGCGCGGGCCGAAGGCAACGTCGTCGCCGACGTACTGCTCGAAAAGCTGATCCTCAGGGTTCTGGAAGACCAGGCCCACCTGGCGGCGAACCTGACGCACGTCGGCCTTCGGGTCGGCGAGGTCGTGGCCCAGGACGACCACATCGCCGCTCTGGGGGCGCAGCAGGCCGTTGAGGTGCTGCAGGAGCGTGGACTTGCCGCTGCCCGTCGCGCCCACCACGCCCAGAATCTCGCCAGGAGCAACGGTCAGCGTCGCGCCGCGCAGCGCGGTCGCCTCGAAGGGCGTGCCCTTCAGGTAGACATGGCCCAGGTCGCGCACGGCGATGACAGGCGCGTTTCCTCGGTGGTCGGTGGTCGGTGGTCGGTGGTCGGTGGTCGGTGGTCGGTGGTCGCGGGGCAGCCGCGCCGCCAACTCCTCCGCCAGCGTGGCGGGCGTCAGCGCCAGGGGCAGGCGGGAATCGGCGGCTTGCAGGGCCGCGCTCAACTGGGCGGTCTTGGGCAGCTCCAGGCCCGCCTGCCGCAGCATGTCGGCCTGGGTGAAGACCACGGCCGGCGTGCCATGCCCCAGCACGCGGCCCTCGGCGAGAACCACTACACGGTCGGCCAGGGCCGCCTCGTGCATGAAGTGGGTGACCTGGATGATCGTCGTGCCCGCACGATGCAGGC
>JAHCIE010000593.1 GCA_026129385.1 Anaerolineae bacterium | reverse complement strand
CCCCTATGCGCCTCGCCCTCATTGAGTAACTCGGTCGGCCGGCCAGCCCGGCCGCCGACCTCGCCATCGACATGTTGGCCGAGTCGCCCGATCGCGACCCCGCCGTGGTCGTGGCCCTCACCCGCGCCCTGGGCGACCCACGGGTGAGAGTCCGCGTGCGTGCCGACGCCGCGCTCAGCCGCCTGGGGGCCGAGGCCGTGCCCCTTATGCTAAGAACCGCCGCCGCTGAGCCGGAGCTACAGGGCCGCGTGATCGAGATCGCCTCCCGCTCGCCCGGCGTGGTCATTGATGCAACCCTGGTGACGGCCCTGCTGCAGGTCATGCGGCGCGCCGACCCCGAGACGCGGCGCGCCGCCGCACGCCTGCTTGGCCAGACCCCCACACCCCAGGCGATCGCCAGCCTGCTGGCCGCGCTGGGCGACCCTGATCCCGGCCTACGCATCGAGGCAGCCCAGGCGCTCGCCGCCGCCGAGATTGCCGATGCCGGGGACCCCATCGCCACCGCGCTGGCGGGAGAAGCCGACCCCGAGGTACGCGCCGCCCTCCTGGCCGCCCTCGCCCACCTCAACCCGGCGACAGCCCTGCCGCCGTCCGTGACCGCCCTCGGCGACCCCGACGACCGCGTCCGCAAGGCGGGCATCGCCATTCTCCGCCAGGTTGGGCCGCGTGCGGTCGATCCCTTGATCGAAGCCGTGTGCCTCGGCGGCAATATCGTCTTGCGCGGCAACGCCATCGACCTGCTGGCCGAATTTACGGCGCGCGCCGCGACTACCGCCGAGCCAGCCTACGAGGTGGCGCGCGTGTGGCATGGCCTGCTCACTCAACGTTTTTCCGCCAGGGGCGCGCTCGATCGCACTGCCGACCTGGGCTGGTGGGGGCACGGCCGCGAAGTCTACCTGGCCTATGTCACTGCCGATACCTTCAGCGCATACCAGGACGCGCGCGACCTGGCCGACGCCAGTCGCCATCTCTACTGGCTGACCGAGGGTGAGGCCTGGCTGCGCCCCCAGGTCCAGGAGGTACTGCGCTCCCTGGGCCGCCTCGGCAAGCAGGCGGAGGTCTACCTGTCCACGGCGGGCGGTGAGGCCTCGGGGGTGACCAACCGCCGCCACGGTCTTCAGTCGCTGGAGCAGCGACTACGCAGCCTGGAAGATGCCCTGGACGCCTCGCGCCTCGACCTGGCGCCCTTCCTGGACGTGATTCGTCACTGGCGTGAACTGGTGCGCCGCGCCGCCGTCGAGGCCAGTGGCGCACCGGACTTGACCCTCTCCCTGGTGACAGAGCGCGTCCGCCTCCACAATGGCCGCCCTGTGACGCTGGCCGTCGTGGTTCACAACGGGGGCGATGGCGCGGCCCGCGCCGTCCGCGTCTCGCTGGACAGCAAGGCCGTGGCTCGCGCCGGGTTGACTATGATGGAAACGTCCTGGCTGCTGCCAGCCATCGAGCCGCAACAAACCTACCGCCTCGACCTGCGGGTCCAGGCCACGCACGATGGGAACGTGCCGCTCACCTTCCGGCTGCGTTACGAAGACGCCCATCGACTCAGCCACACGGGCGGGAACCGCGTCGTCGTGCAGTTGGTGCGCGACCAGCCGTCGCCGCGCGACATTGGCCTCAACCCCTACATTGCCGGCCCCCCCATTCGCGTGCAGGAGATGTTCTTCGGCCGGCAGGCCACCCTCAAGTGGGTCGAGGAGCAGCTCGTTGGCAAGCATGGTCACAACGTCCTCATCCTGTATGGGGAGCGCCGCACCGGCAAGACATCGGTGCTGTACCACATTGAAGGCCTGCCGCGCTTTGGCGGCGGGCGCTACGTCTTCGCCCTACTCGATCTCCAGCAGATGGCCTACTGGCTCGACACCACGGCCCACTTCTATTACGGGTTGGCGCATCGACTGCGCGACAAGCTCGCCGAAAAGGGCATCACCCTGGCCCCCCCCTCGCTGACCGACTTCGAGACCATGCCCGGCCTGCGCTTTGACGAGTTCATCCGCGACGCCGTCGCTGCTCTGCAAGGCCGTACACTAGTCATCATGCTCGACGAGTTCGACCTGCTGCTAGACCGCTTCCGACGCGGCCTCATCGACCTGTCCGTCGCCGACCACATCCGCGCCCTCATCCAGCACCAGAATCAGCTGGCCTTCATCTTCACCGGCGCGCACAGCGTGCGGGCCATGGTCGAAGACCCCAAGACCATCCTGTTCAACACCGCCTTCCGCCGCCAGATCGGTTTTCTCGA
>JAHCIE010000592.1 GCA_026129385.1 Anaerolineae bacterium | reverse complement strand
GTCGGTGTGGGCCAGGAACAGGCAGTGCGGCTGCTCGCCCTGCCCGCATAGCCGGGCGACGAGATTGGCGCGACCCGGTGTCGCCTCAAGCAGGGTGACGTCGATGCCGTCGCCGCGTAACACGTCCGCCAGATACTCGGCGGCCTGACTCTCGCCGCCGGGCGGGTTGGTGGTGTCGAGGCGGATGAGGTCGGTCAGGAGCGTGGTAGCCTCGGCGGCGACGGCGGGCCAGTCGACGACCTCACGAGCGGCTACGGACACGCGCGCAGTCCGTCCTGGGCGGCCGGCATGTCCGGCTGGATGGCGAGGGCCTTCTGTAGGTGCTCCTTCGCCTTGTCGCACCGGCGAAGATAGGCGTAGGACAGGCCCAGTTGCAGGTGATTGCTCAGGTTGGACTGGCCCATGCCGATGGCTTTCTCTAGAAAGTTGACGGCCTCCTCGTAGTTCTTGAGGGAGTAGTACACCCAACCCATGTGGCCGTAGGCCTGGGCGAAGTCCGGGTTGACCTGCATGGCCTTCTCGAAGTTGTCGGCGGCCAGCTTGTACTTCTGGTCGGTGAAATGGATGATGCCCAACTCGTCGTAGGCCTGGGGGTCATTGGGGTCGATGCGGATGGCCTTCTCCACCTCAGCCCGCGCTCCGTCGAAATCCTTGAGGTTCTTTTTGTTGCGGGCGATGTCCAGGCGCAGGAAGCTCAACCCCGGCTGCAACGCGGACGCCTGCTCGTAGTATTCGATGGCCTTGGGCGACTGGCCGCGAATCTCGAAGGCGTAGCCCAGGTTGCGGAGCGCCGCGTAGTTCTTCGGCCCCAGCTGCACCGCCTTCTCCGCCGACTCCATCGACTCGTTCCACAGCCCCTTGTCCGACTGCGCCTCCGACAGGTAGGCCCAGGCGTCGGCCGAGTTGGGGTCCAACTGCGTCGCCTTGCGGGCCGTATCCAGCGCCTTATCATACTGGCCGAGCCAGTCGTAGGCGAAGGCCAGGGCGGCGTTGGCGTCGGCGTTGTTGGGGCTGAGTTGGACGGCGCGCTGCGCCCGTTCCAGGCCCTTGGCATAGGAGCGGCGGATGATAAGGGCGCGCGCCCAGCGGGCGTAGACGACCGGGTTATCCGGGCTGAGCTGCGCCGCTGTCTCGTAGGACTTGATGGCCTCGTCGATCTGGCCTTCCAGGAACAGGGCATCGCCCCGCGCCAGGTGGTCGACACGCACCGTCGGTACGGGGGTGATGGTGGCGGGGATGACCTGCGCCACCCGCGACTGCACCTGGGTCTGGATGGGCGCGGGCAGGGGCAACTCGCTCAGACGGTCGGCGGGAATGAGATCGGGACGATGCTGCACGATCCAGTAGCCCGCCGCGCCGACGGCCAGCACGAGCGCCAGTAGCGCCCACGGCCAGCGGCGCGGCTTGCGTCGGTCGTAGTTAAGGTACATGCGCCCCTTCGGTCAGAGCGGCGGGCAGCGCGACGAACGCCACCAACCCCATTGCCGCCAGGGCGTCGTAGAAGGCCGCCAGATCGGCGTCGGGCAGCGCGCTGCCTGTCTCCAGGGTCACGCGGCGGCCAATCTCGGCCAGGCTGCGCCGCCCGTCGGTCCAGTATAGGGCCAGGGTGAGCAGCGTGAAGCCGCCGCCCCCCGGCGGCTGAAGCGCGGCGCGCTGGTCGGGCGTTAGCTTGTGGGTGTGGCTGCGCAGGTCGACGGGGCCGGGGTAGGCGCGGCGTGGCACGCGCGCCATTTCGGCCGCGTCGGCGGCAAAGGCCAACCCTCCGACGGCTTCCTCGGTAGCAAACACCGGCTCGCCCAGGCGTCGGGCGGCGGTTTGCCCCTCGCCGTAGGCGAACAGGGCGATATCCTCCTGCCATGTCTCGATGGGCAGGTCGGGCGCTAGCCGCGCCAGGCTCTCCAGGGCCACCTGCTCGCGCTCGACGCGATACGCCAGCCGGTCGGCCGTCGCGGCGGCGTCCAGCCCGGCGTCGGCTGCCGCGCGCAGCGTCGCCAGGAGGCGCGCCTTGCCCTGGCTGACCATCTCCTCGCCGAGCCAGCGGGCCTGGGCCGCGCCGGCTGTCGCGATCCAGTAGGCGTAGGCGGCCGCCAGCCCGCCATTGCGGGCCAGCGTGGTCGGGCTAACCTTCTCCAGCGAGTCGTGGGAGGTGTGGTAGTAGCGATCGGGCCACTCGATGAGCATGGGGCACGGCACGCCCACCGTCGGGTCGCTCAGGAGGGAGTGATCGGAGCCGCCGGAGAA
>JAHCIE010000591.1 GCA_026129385.1 Anaerolineae bacterium | reverse complement strand
GGTCGTGGTAGGGCGTCGGGAAGGCGAGGGCCTGGAGGGGCGCGGGCAGGCTCGCCAGGGACGTATCGAGGGCGCGGGCCAGCCCCTCGGCCAGGCTCATGCTCACGGTGTATTCCCCGAGAGCGTCGGCGGTGCGGGTGAGCCAGTACAGGTGCAGCGGGTCATTGCCCAGATGGGCGCGTACGAGGCGCAGGTGGCGTTGCGCGGTGTCACGCATCCCCTGCTCGCCAAAGGCGCGGGCGCGGGCCAGGTCCGCATCACCCCGCACGGCCACCTCGGCTTGCGCCAGGTCCGCCGCCGTCCGCCCCGTCTTGTCCAGCAGCCACTTCTCGGCCGCCGCCCAATCGCCGGCGGGAACAGGGACAGGCCGCTGCTTGAGGGCCAGTGTCGCCAGGAGACCGTAGAACCCGCGCGGCGCGGCGGCCTGGGCCTGACGGTAGAGGGTGGCGGCGCGTTGCGGGTCGGTGGACTCGGCCAGCCGCCCCAGCCAGAACAGCCCCTGCGCCTGGCGGTCCGGTAAGCTCGTACCCGTCAACGCTTGCCACGTGGCCGTCGCGCCCTGGCTGTCGCTCTCGTGCATCTGGCACAGACCCAGGCGGGCACGGGCGTCCAGCCCGGCGTCGCTGGCGTAGCGGTCGGCGGCGGCCTGGTAACGGGGCATGGCTGCCTGGCAATCCTCGCTCGTCTCTACCAGTCGCGCCGCTTCCAACGCGGCGAGGGCGGCATCGGCGTAGGCGGGGTACTGGGCCAGGAAGCGGTCATAGGCGGCCAGGCTCGCTTCAGAGTCGCTCATCCGCAGAGCGCGGGCTTTGCCGAGCAGCGCCACGGGGATTTCGGCGGCACCAGGGTGAGTATCCATGAGCTGGTCGTAGTGGAAGACGGCCTGGCCCGTTTGCCCTAGGCGGCGATACGCCTCACCCGCGAACAGGTGCGTGTCGGCCGGGTGGGCCGGGTCGTCGGTGGCGGCCTGATTGAGCGCGTCCACCGTCATGCGGAAGTCGCCGCGCTCATAAGCCACCTTGCCCTTGAGGTAGAGCAGGTGCGCGTCGCCCTCGTCGGCGTCGGCCTGGGCGGCCTGGTAGCCGGCCTGGCTGGCCGGGTACTGGGTCCACAGACGCTCTAGCTCCCGGCGGGCCTCGTCGTCCTGGTCGAGCTTCTTGTCCAGCAGGTACAGGGCGTAGACGGCGGCGGCCCGGTCCTCGTCATCGGTGGCGGCCTGGAACGCGCTGGTATAGGCGGCGCGCGCGCCGGCCATATCGCCTAACCCCTCCCGGCTGTCACCCAGCCCATGCCAGGCCGCGCGCAGGATGGGCGCGCTGGCTTGGGGCATCTGCACGGCGGCCGTGTAGGCCTGGGAGGCGTCCGCGAAGCGCTTGGCCGAGTTGAGGCTGTTGCCGACGCGGTTCTGGGCGTAGTCGGCCAGCGGCCCGCCGAGCCGCACATACTGGCCGTAGGCGTCGGCGGCCGCGTCCCACTGCTCGGCGTCGTAGTACAGTCGGCCGAGCATAAATAGGGCAGCCGGCGTCAGCGCGTCGTTCGGATAGGTCTGGACAAAGCCGGCCAGTTCCTGTCGGGCAGCGGTATTGTCCCCCTGGAACAGGAGCGCCTGGCCGAGGCGGAAGCGGGCGGTCTTGGCATCGTCAGGGGTCGGGTTGGCGGCCAGGAGCGCGTGCAGGCCCGTGATGGCGGTGTCATAGTCGCCATCGGCCAGGTCGGCCTGGGCGCGGGCCAGCGGGCCAGGCGTGGGTGTCGGCGGGGCGGGCGACGGGCTGGCGGTGGGCGCGGGTGTCGCAGGGACGGGTGTGGCGGTTGGACGAACGAAGGCGGTCGGCCGTCCACTGTCGGCCGTCGTAGGGGTGGGCGAGACGGCCCGCGCCTGGAGCGTCGCCAGGTCGCCAGCAGGGGGTGTGGCAGGTCTTGGGATGTCAGTCGATTGGCAGGCGCTAAGGGTGAGGAGCAGGGCGAGAAGGCCGATGGCCCGCCGAGGCCAGTAGGCTACCATCATACGCCTAATTATAGACACGTTGGAGGCGCGGGCCAAACGGCCGCAACCTCCAGAATGCAAATACGTCTCGACTGTCATGCTGAGCGAAGCGAAGCATCTCGTCCACTCAAGCGAGACCCTTACCCTGAGTACAGGGCACAGGTCGCTTCGCTCAGGGTGACATCCCACTGGTCTTTAGAACAGGGTTACCCCTTGAGCGCGCCGGCCATCATGCCGCGCAAGAAGTAGCGGCCCAGCAGG
>JAHCIE010000590.1 GCA_026129385.1 Anaerolineae bacterium | reverse complement strand
GTAGCGCCATCGAGCGTCACGTTGACCAGGCCAGGGGGGCGGGACTGGATGGGCTGGTGCAAAGCTGGTGGGGGCCGGACAATCCCACCGACAGTAACTTCCGCACCTTGCTTGATGTTGCCAACGCCACAGGCTTCAAGGCGGGCGTCGACTTCGAGCTGACTTCCCCCTTCTACGGCGGCGACCGGGGGGCCATCACCAACGGCCTACGCTATCTGATTCAGACCCATACCGGTCACCCGGCCTACCTGCGCTGGAATGGCAAGCCCGTCATCTTCTTCTGGCGGCAGAACATGCTGCCTGTCGGCGCGTGGCAGGAGATTCGCCGCCAACTCGACCCCGAACGCAAGACATTGTGGATCGCCGAGGGGACCGACACGTCGTACCTGGCCGAGTTCGACGGCCTGCATGGCTACTCCGTCGCCTGGACGGGCGACCCGGCTCCGACGCTGGTGCGCTGGGCCAATGCCGTGCGCCGCGCGGGCGACAAGATTTTCGTCGCCACGGCCATGCCGGGCTACGATGACACGCGGCTGGCGGGGCAGCGCGGCGGCGTGTTCCGCCGTGATCGCGCCAATGGCGCGTACTACCGCGAGACGTTCCGAGGCGCGCAGGAGAGCGGCGCGGATTGGGTGGTCATCACGTCGTTCAACGAGTGGCCGGAGGGATCGTACATCGAGCCGAGCGAGGCCTACGGCGATTTCTACCTGAAGCTGACCGGCGAGCTGGTGCGCGCCTGGAAGTCGGGGGCTGCCGCCGCCGCGCCACCCGCCGCGCCGGCGACTGGCCCCGCGACGGCCAACACACCGGGCGAGGCCCTGCGCGGCGAGGCGCAGAACCACCAGGCCATCCAGTTCAACCCCGGCGCTGCGCTCCAACAGCGTATTTTTGCCGATCGTTTTGTGCCCAACTCGGCCGAGTTCAGCCTTAATGTCGGTGGGACGCGCTACACGGCGCAGCGCGCCGAGAATCTGGCAACGGGCGAGGTGCGCCTGTACTGGGTGCGCGGGGAGGACTGGGGCGCAGTGCAGTGGAGCGCGCCCGAGAGCGCCCCCGGCGGGCTGGCCGCCGAGGCGCAGCGCAAGCAGGCGATCCAGTTCAATCCGGGCGCGGCGCTACAAAAGCGCATCTTCGCCGACGGCTTCGTACCCAACTCGCCGGAGTTTACGCTGGACGTGGCTGGGACGCACTACACGGCGCAGCGAGCGGAAAACCTGGCTAACGGGGTGGTGCGTGTCTACTTCGTGAGGGGCAATGAGTGGGGCGCGGTGCAGTTCGTGTAGGAAAGTATCCATCGACTGGTGAAATCGGTGTCAGTCATTGGTATGATCTGCTCCTCTGGAAGCGTCTGACCCCTTGACGCTCAGCCGCTGAGCGTGGTACGATAGCTAGTGTGAGACAGCACTCTCGTTGGAGGTAGTGATGGCCCTGGTGTGTCAGTTCCACAACTCGATAGCCGACAGCGGAAAGCTCGCCAGGTGGATGAGCCGCTGGGGTGGGCCATGTTGCGACGGGGCTGACTGAGCTACCTTTCTCAGTGACCTCCCTCGCGCGTGGCCTCCCCAGGTCACGCGCGATTTCTTTCTAGAAGGGAGGTTAGCATGTCTGGTCGTCTGACCGGGTACATCTGCACGTGGTGCGGGTTCATCATCATTGAGTTAAAACCTGTCTCGCCCATATGCCCCGACTGCGCCATGTACAATTGGTATCGGGGCAAGATGGTCGAGATGAACGACGTGGGCGAAGTGAAGTTCATGACCGTGATGATTCACCTGACTGAGATAGCAGGGCCGATTCAGTATCGCGAGCCGCGGCCCGCGACAGACTGAGGTAAGTGGGTACATCCTGTTCGACGCAAGAGAGGAGGTGTTACGATGACTGCTGTGCTGCGCGCCCAGGTCTGCCCGACCTGCGGCCGGGGTTATATCGAGCCACTGCCGGTGGGACTGTGCCCTGTCTGCCGCTACTACGGCATCGCCAGCTACCTGGTCGAGGTCGAGGATCGCGCGCTGGTCATGGCGCTGGCGCTGGAGCGCGCCATCGACGAGCCGCTGCCTCGGCAGCCACGTCGGCGACGCGCCAGGTCGCGCCGTGGCCGCGCCAATCAAGAAAGCGGAATGAGTGCGACAGAGATGACCCTATCGCGGGTGGCCGCGCCAGCCAACGCTCGTGGAGCGGCGGGCGGACGCGGCCCCCCCAGAAAGGGTTCGGGGCGGGGGCGCGCAGACGACATGACAAAGCCGGGG
>JAHCIE010000059.1 GCA_026129385.1 Anaerolineae bacterium | reverse complement strand
CGTCGCGAGAACGTGGTCTTCTTTGACACGACGGCTCAGGCGGAACAGGCCGGCTTCCGCGCCTGCCGCCGCTGCCGCCCAACGGAGCCGCACCCCGACACGGCCAGCGCCGAGTGGGTCGGCCAGGCGGCGCGGCTCATCGAGGCGCGGGTTGGCGAGCGGATGACCCTGGAGGAGCTGAGCTACAAGGTGGGCGTCAGTCCCCATCACCTACAGCGCACCTTCAAGCAGATCATGGGTGTATCCCCCCGTCAGTACGCCGAGGCGCTGCGCGTGCGGCGCGTGAAATCCACCTTGAGACAGGAGGAAACGGTGACCATGGCGATGTACGAAGCGGGCTATGGCTCTAGCAGCCGCCTGTACGCGACGGCCGGCGATCGGCTGGGCATGACGCCCCGCACCTACAAGAAGGGCGGGGCGGGCATGAGCATCGCCTATACCCTGGCCGACAGCCCCCTGGGACGGGTCATGGTCGCGGCGACACCGCGCGGCGTGTGTTTCGTCAGCCTCGGTGACGACGACGCGACGCTGGAGGGCGAGCTACGCCACGACTATCCCGCCGCCAGCATTCAGCGCGACGATAGCGCGTTGACCGACTGGGTAGCCGCCGTGCTGCACTACCTGCGCGGCGAGGAACCTCGCCTCGACCTGCCCCTGGACATCCAGGGCACGGCGTTCCAATGGCGAGTATGGGAGGCGTTGCGCGCCATCCCCTACGGGGAGACACGCACCTACAGTGAGATTGCCGCACTGCTCGACAACCCCCATGGGCAACGCGCCGTGGGACGCGCCTGCGCCACCAACCCGGTGTCCCTGGTCATCCCGTGCCACCGCGCCGTGCGCGAGGACGGCCACCTGGGCGGCTACCGCTGGGGCCTCGACCGCAAGGAAAGCCTGCTCGCCCACGAGCGTCGAGAGCTGACGACCGAAGGTTAAAGGTTGCGCCCGTTGCTCAACCGGCTCGCCGCGGATGGCCACATCCGCGGCCTGCTTTTTGACCCGTAGGCCCCGCATGCCGTGACGCGCCCTGCTCTACCCCTCAAGCCTCCAACGCCTACCTTCACCAGGGCTTGCCCCTGTCCCGCCGTCGGGGTATGATTCCTTCATTCACCCATTATCCTCCTCAAGGAGAATATTCCCCATGCCGCCCCGAGGTTTAGCCGAAATCGTGCTATGGGTCCGCGACATCCACCGCTCGCTGGAATTCTACCGCGACACCCTGGGTATACCTGTTATGTCACCGCCTGAGATGCGTAGCCCCATCTTCTTGCGCGTCGACGATGGGCGCTGGGCCATCCCCCAGATGCTCGTCCTGGTCCAGTTGCCGGCCGGCACGCCGGAATTCTCGCGCCCGCGCACGCTGCACCACCTGGCCCTGGAACTCGACCCCGCCGAGTTCGACGCCGAGGCGGTCCGCCTGGCCGAGCGCGGCTTCAAGCTGCGTAGCGGCCAGCACCCGGTGCTACCCTCGCGCACCCTGTACCTGGACGACCCCGACGGCAACGAGGTGGAACTCATCTGCGCAGCCGAAGGCTAGGCCAGGCGCGCCCACTGTACGCCGGCCTCGCCCCCGACCCGACCGCCGAACGCAGGGCCATCGCCCGCGCCGTGGCCGCCCTGCCGGTGGGCATCGGCGCGGCATGATCGTCATTCCCCGTCGGTAGCGAGGCAACATGTCGCGTCGCTACGACGCTCGTGCTATACTTGCCCCACCCGGCTCAGCCCCGCGAGGATGCCCCGTGTTCGATAGCGACCTGCACGACTACGTTCTCAAGCTCGACCATACCGCCATCGCCACCCGGAGCGTGGCTGAAGCGCTGCGCCTGTACCGCGACCTGCTCGGTGGCAAGCTGCGCCTGGCGGGCGACAACCCGACTCAGGGCTTCCGCTGGGTCCAGGTGGACTTCCCCGGCGGTGGCAAGATCGAGTTGCTGGAACCGCTCAGCGACGACGGTTTCCTGGCGCGTTTTCTCGACCGCTACGGCGAGGGCGTGCATCACCTGACCTTCAAGGTGCGCCGCATCGAGGAGTTTGTAACGCTGCTCAAGGCGCGCGGTGTTCGCGTCGTGGATGAGAACTACGCCGACCCCCAGTGGAAAGAGGCGTTCATCTCGCCACGCTCCGCCCACGGCACCATCGTCCAGGTGGCTGAGTCGACCCTCGACGACGCCACGGAGCGCGAGCTGTGGGGCTGGGAGCGCATGGCGTCACTCGTCCTGGGGGACGCTGAGGGTGGCTAGGTCGCACGCGGTGCGCATCCTCGGCGTGCCCATGGACCTCGGCCAGCGACGGCGCGGCGTGGACATGGGGCCGTTCGCCGTCCGCTACGCCGGGCTATACGACCGCCTGGCCGCCCTGGGCTACAAGGTTCACGACGCGGGCAACGTGGTCGTGCCGGTGCCGGAGATGACCCGCGACGACCCCACCCTGGCCGACCAGCCAACGGCTCGCCACCTGCCCGCCATCGCCCAGGTGCTGCGCGAGGTGTGCGCCGCCAGTCGGGCCATCGCGGCGGCGGGCGACATCGGTGTCTTCCTGGGCGGCGACCACTCCATCAGCGCGGGGACTATTGCCGGGTTGGCGAGCGACGACCGCCTGGGCGTGGTATGGGTCGATGCCCACGCCGACTTCAACACGCCGCAGACATCGCCGTCGGGCAACGTCCACGGCATGCCCCTGGCCGCGCTACTGGGCGACGGCCCCACCTCCCTCACCTCACTGGCTCCCGGCGGTTGGCGGCTCGACCCGGCCAGCGTGATTATCGTCGGCCTGCGCAACGTGGACGGCGAGGAGAGGCGGCGACTGGTGGAAAGCGGCGTCGGCGTATACACCATGCGCGACATCGACGAGCGTGGCATGGCGTCGGTGGCGGGCGAGATGGTGCGCCGCCTGTCGCACGTCGACCGCCTGCACGTCAGCCTCGACCTGGACAGCCTCGACCCGGATGTGGCCCCCGGCGTCGGAACGCCCGTGCCGGGCGGTCTCACCTACCGCGAGGCGCACCTGCTGATGGAAATCCTGGCCGACAGCAACATGCTGCGTTCCCTCGACCTGGTGGAGATCAACCCCATCCTGGACAAGGGCAACGCCACCGCCGAGATCGCCGTCGAGCTGGCCGCCTCCCTCCTCGGCCAGCGCATCCTCTAGGTCACGCATCACGTTTCACGGACTCACGACTATGGGCGACCCCCTCGCGTACCCACCCCTCCACTCCGCCGAGCACCTGCTGACCTCCTTGCTGGAGGAGCGGTTGCCCGCCCTGTCCGGCTACGAGGCGCGCCTCAAGAGCCGCAAGTGCGTCATGGAGTTTGATCATCCCACGCCGCTGACCGAGGCCGACATCGCCCCCATTGGCGAGGCCATGACCGCCGCCATCGCCGCCGACTGGCCGGTGACCATCGACGCGATTCCCCGCGCCAAGGCGAGCCACCTACCCAACCTGGACGAGATCCCCGCCGACCTGGACCCGGTGCGCGTCGTGACCATCGGCGCGTACCCCCGCGCCTGCCGCGGCCAGCACGTCGCCCGTACCGGCGAGATGCGCGGCTTTCGCATCACCCGCTTCGCTCCCGTCGCCAACAGCCGCTACCGGCTGAACTTCGCCGTGGATTGAGGTACTCATGCCCACCTACACCGTCACCCTGACCCTGAAAGTGACCACCAGGGATGCCGACGCCGACAAGGTCAAGGCCAAGATAGCTGACCCCAAGGTGCTGGAACGTATGCAGAACAAGGTCGAGTACGGCGCGGCCAGCATCGAAGTCGTCGATGTCCGCGTCACCGATGTCGAGTCGAAGGTTGACAGCTAAAGGCCGAAGGGAGACGCCATGCCCGCCGACCGCCTCGCCACCATGACCGAGTCCCTCATCCGCGAGATGACGCGCATCGCCATCGCCCACGATGCCATCAACCTGTCGCAGGGCTTCCCCGACTTCCCAACGCCCGCCGCCCTCAAGCAGGCCGCCGTCGATGCCATCCTGGGCGACCACAACCAGTACGCCGTCACCTGGGGGTCGCGGGCCTTGCGCGAGGCCATCGCCGCCAAGCTCGGCGCGTGGTACAACCTGGACGTGGACGCCGAGAGACACGTGACCATCACCGTCGGCGTCACCGAGGCCATCGTCGTCACCCTGATGGCCCTCATCAACCCCGGCGACGAGGTGGTCATCATCGAGCCGTTCCACGAGAACTTCTACCCGGCCGTCGTCTTCGCCGGCGGCACGCCTGTCTTCGTGCCGCTAGAGCCGCCCGCCTTCCGCCTCGACGCCGACCGTCTGCGCGCCGCCTTCGGCCCCCGGACGCGCGCCATCATCCTCAACACGCCTCACAACCCGACCGGCCGCGTCTTCAGCCGCGAGGAGTTGCAGATCGTCGCCGACCTGTGCCAGGAGTTCGACACCATCGCCGTGACGGACGAAATCTACGAACATATCCTGTACGACGGCCGCCAGCATATCCCCCTGGCGACGCTGCCCGGTATGGCCGAGCGCACCGTCACCTGCGGCGGCCTGTCCAAGACCTACGCCATCACCGGCTGGCGGCTGGCCTATACCGTCGCCCCCGCCTCCATCAGCAACGCCATCCGCACCGTCCACGACTTCACCACCATCTGCGCGCCCACACCCTTGCAGGAGGCGGCCGTCACCGCTATTCACTTCCCGCCCGAATACTACGCCCAGTTGCAGGCCGACTACCACGTGCGTCGCGACAAGATGATGGGCATCCTGGCCGACACCGGCTTCGGCGCGGCCCCACCGCAAGGGGCGTATTATGTCATGGCCGACTTCGGCGGCGTAGGCTTCCCCGGTGACGACGACCACGCCTTCGCCCTGTGGCTGACGAAGGAGGTGGGCGTCGCCGTCGTGCCAGGCTCGTCCTTCTACCGCACGCCGGGCATGGGGCGCGGGCTGGTGCGCTTCGCCTTCCCCAAGAAGCTGGCGACCCTGGACGCCGCCCACGACCGCCTCAAGGCCGGGCTACCCAAGGCGCGCGCGCTGTCGACCACGACCTGACACCCCACGAGGGCCACCGCCATGAAATTCGATGCTCTGCTCACCCTGGATAGCCTGCGCGACGTGCCCGCCGCCGCCCGTTCCATCGAGGCCCTCGGCTTCGACGGCGTGTGGACCCACGAGACGGCCCACAACCCCTTCCTGCCGCTCACCCTGGCCGCCGAGCATACCCGCCGCATCGACCTCGGCACGGCCATCGCCGTCGCCTTCCCGCGCAGCCCCACCGTCCTGGCCCACATCGCCTGGGACCTGGCGGCGCAGTCGGAGGGGCGCTTCATCCTCGGCCTGGGCACCCAGGTGCGCGCCCACGTCGAGCGGCGCTTCGGCGCGGAGTTCGAGCATCCCGTCGACCGCCTACGCGACATGCTGCTCGCCATGCGCGCCGTGTGGCAGGCGTGGCAGAGCGGCGGGCGGCTCAACCATCGCGGCCAGTTCTACAAGCTGACGCTGATGACGCCCTTCTTCAGCCCACAGCCCATGCCCTACTCCGACATCCCGATCTACATCGCGGGCGTCAACGAGCGGCTATGCCGCCTGGCGGGCGAGGTGTGCCAGGGCTTCCACGTCCACCCCTTCAACTCCGCCAGATACCTGAGTGAGGTCATCCTGCCCGCCATCGAGGCCGGCGCCACGGCGGCCGGGCGCTCGCTGGCCGACGTGCAGCGCGTCGGGCCGGTGTTCGTCATCGCCGAGGACGACGCCCAGGAGGCGGCGACGATGCGCGAGGCGGTGCGGCAGCAGATCGCCTTCTACGCCTCGACGCCCAGCTACAAGGGCGTGCTGGACATCCACGGCTGGGGTGGCTTGAGCGGCGAACTGGGGGACCTGGCGATACGCCAGCGGTGGCGGGAGATGGCCGCGCTCATCAGCGACGAGATGCTGGACGTGTACGCCGTGCGCGGGCGGTGGGCCGACCTGCCGCGCCTCATCCAGCGGCGTTACGGCGGCCTCCTCGACCGCGTCATGTACTACATGCCCTACGTCAGCGGCGAGATGGACGCCCGCTGGCAGCAAGCCGCCGAGGGGTTCGAGGGATAACAAGATGGTCGATCCGCTCTCGTCTCCGTTCTCCCCCAGCTTCCAACACTTCATGCAGCACCTAGAGCCGGACTGCCTAATCTGCTCGCCGTACATCACGGCGCGGCGGTCGCACAACTGGTCGATGCAATTCGGGCGAAGCGGTGGGAAGAGACTCTGACTCTCAAGGTGGTGACCGACATTTCCCTGGGTAATGTAGTGAACGGCTCTACGGACGTGGGAGCCCTGCTGCACTTGAAGGAGAGCATCCAAAACGTCGAGATTGTGTACCTGCCCCGTATCCATGCGAAGGTGTACATCTCCGGTGCTACGTCCGCGATTGTCAGTTCGGCCAACTTCACGGACGGCGGCTTCCACCAGAACCTCGAATACGGCGTCAGGCTGACGGAGCCAGCGATTGTGGCCCGAGTCAGGCAGGATATCGAAGACTACGCACAACTGGGTGGTGTTGTCACCCGAACCCGCCTGCTGGAATTGAAGACTCGCATTGAGAAGGTGAAAGCAGCGGTACGCGAGGAGCAGAAGTCAATCAATCGACGGCTTCGCGAGCTCTCAACTGAACTCGAACGCGAAGCCGAGGATGAATTGCTGCGCGTGCGCATTCATGGCACAACCATCAATGCCATTCTCTCGCAAACGATTCTCTATCTCCTTGTTCGACGCGCCATGACCACAGAGGAATTGCACCGCTACATACAAGAGATCCACCCTGACATCTGCGATGACACGGTGGACCGAGTGATCGATGGCGAGCATTTCGGCAAGCTGTGGAAGCATCAGGTTCGGAATGCGCAGCAGCACTTGAAGAGGAACGGGCTAGTCGCTTATGACCCCGCCCGGCGAGTGTGGCGTGTCGTGAATGCGCCGCCAGGAGGAGTAGCGTAGCGAGCGGGCCGCCTATCGCCGCCCCGCCACCCATCCCGGCGCGGCGCGCTCTAGCCGCTTCTTCTTGAGGTTCTCGCGCATGACCCACTGGACGTTGGGGTCGGCGTTCGTTAGCCAGCGGTCGAGGTACGGCAGGCCGACGGCAGGCGCGGCAGCGACGGCGACGCTCCAGCCGTAGCCGAGGGCCTGGCGCAGGACGCGGTACTCCTCGCTGCGGCGGTCGGGGGCGTCGACGAGGGTCGCGGTGATGCCATCCAGCACGGCCAGCGCGCGGGCGGTGACCGCCTCGTCGCGCAGCAGGCGTGGCTCGCATAGGGCGGCGACGGCGCAACGCTGTTCCAGGCGGCTGCCCCGTGCCCATGCCGCCATCAGCGTCACCAGCCCCGCCATGTCGGCATCGCCGTAGAGTTGCAGCGCCGTCGCCGCCGCCTCGCGCACCCGCCAGCGCGGGTCGGCGGCGTGGCCGCGCAGCTTGTCCAGCGCGCTCCTGTCGCCCTCGGCGGCCAGCCTCCCCAGGCCCAGCACGCCGCAGAAGGCCAGGAACTCGTCGGGGGTGTTGGTGGGCGCGACCGTCGCGTCCAGGGCGCGGTAGCGCTCGAACAGGGCGGCGTCGCCCACGGCGGCCACGGCGTAGGCCAGTTCCAGATTGCCGCGCGGCCCCGGCAGCCCCGACTCGCGTCGCAGGGTGTCGTCCCAGTCGGCCAGCCCGCGCAGGGTAACGCGGTAGTCGTCTATTCGTCCCATTCCAGTCGCCTCATTCAACGCACGATGAGTTCCAGCGCGGCACGGCCGCCCCTTACAAGATCGACGGGAATGCGGGTGTCGAGGCTAGCAAGCTTGCCTCTGAAGTGTACCGCTAGTGCGAGCAGATAGATGTCAGTGATGACGGCATGTGTGGCTAAGGCAGTAGGGGTCAGCACATCAAGGATGCTAAGCTCATCCGCCCAGAACCTGTGACCAGAGTGAGAGCACGCTACCCGGAGAAGTTCATAGGCCGCTGCGATACCTCCTGGGCCATCGGGGTAATTTGGATGACCGAGAATGCGCACGAAGCCATTCTCCGTGATGGGACAGGTAGCCCACGCCATATGGCCCCTGGAAGCAAACCACCGATGAGCTATCTCATGATGGGCATGCATGGGATCCATCAAGGCGATCAGCACATTGACATCGAGCAAATAGGCGGTCAAGGCGACTCGTCCCGCAGGTGATTGACTAGCTCTAGTGTTACAACTTTAGCGCCGGGTCGAACAGGAAGAAGAGGTAAGCCATTTCGCATTGTTGCCTCGCTCCGCCGAGTTAGGGCTTGACGGGCGAGATCGGAGAGAACTTGGCCGACAGTTGCACCACGCTGCTGAGCAATCTCCTTGGCAGCCCTCAGAACGTCTTCATCAAGATCAAGAGTAGTTCGCATTTACCCTCCTTGCTACGTGCGCATCAGATGCTCTAGTTTACATCATCTGATGCAGCCTGTCAATTACTCTCACCTATCTTCCCCTGGTTTTCAGCTGCCTCTCTGACACCCCTCCTCTCTTCGCGGTCTTCGCGCCGTTGCGCCGTTGCGTTCCCCAACCCACCCTGATACTGCCGCCTCACGTCGCGTGCTCACGAAGCCAAGCCGCCACGGCCGCCGCCGTCTCCGTCATCGTCGCATCCGTCGTGTCCAGCAGGTCGAGGGGTGGCGACTGGTTGGCGGCGTGGGCCTTGAACCACTGGTTGAAGGCAAGCTGGCCCGCGATGAACTCCGGCGTTGCGCCGCGCCAGGCGGGGCGGGCGCGCAGCCGGGCGGCCAGCGCATCATCGTCGCACACCAGGGCCAGAGTGTGGACGGCCGAGAAGTAGCGGTGCTCGACACACGGCGCCAGGTTGGCGGGGACGCCGAAGCCCGCGCCGAACAGCGCCACCGGCCGCCCCGACTGGCCGATGTTCTTCGCCAGCCGCAGCCAGGTCTCGAAGAAGTCGCGGTAGTGGGTGTCGGGGGTGTCGAAGGCGGGCCGCCACAGGATGTCGCTCTCCAGCAGGGCCGCCTCGGTGACGAGGCCGGTCAGCGCATGGAGAGTGGTCGTCTTGCCCGCGCCGCTCGCGCCCGCCACGATGAGTAGCGGCAGGCGACGGAACAGGTGGCGATAGCCGCACTCGGGGCAGATGGCGAAGGGACCGGCCGGGTCGATGTCCTTGTCGGGGCGGTACACGCCGCAGGCGTAGCAGACGTTGAACATCGACCCGGCCCCACCGTCACTGCACGGCCAGGGCGACGATAGTGCGAAGCTCGGCGGCCGGCTTCTCGCCTGGATCGTCGATGTAGATCTCGTAGGCCACGCCGGTTGGCGTAACGCCCTGCTCGGCGCAGAACGCACCCAGCGCGTCATAAGCCGGCCGCAGGCCACTGTACGGCCCGGTGTACACACAGCGGGCGACGCGGCCAGCGGGCATCTCGCCCGGCATGATGTCGTCGCGGCCGGGCAGGAGACGGGCGACGGGGATGCCAATCTCCGTGTCCAGGTCGGCCATATCCATGTTGTAGTAGGCCGCGAAGGGCGCGCCCGCCATCGGCTCGCCCAGCTCGGCCAGATACTGGGCGATGGCCGGATAGACGCGGCCCATCGTCGCGCCCAGGTCCTGCACCGGCAGGCGCAGCCGCACCGACAGCGTCGGTTGCGCGGCCTGCTCGTACAATTCACATTGGTAGCTCATTCACTGTCTCCTGTCTCCGAACTTTCGGCGTCCGCCAGGATTCGTTCGAGGGGCGGGCGCAGACGTGGTAGGTCCTCGCGCAGAGTGAGCCACACGGTTTCCTGATCGACGCCGAAGTACTGATGGGTCAGCCAATTGCGCATACCCGCCATGTCGCGCACGAAGTCGGTATACTCACGGCTCGTCATACCGGCGGGACCTCGGCCAGAATGCGCTTGCCAGCGGTAGCTGGCGACGCAACTCAGCCCGCAACTTCTCCACATCTCCCATCCGCCTCTCCTACTTCTTGCCGTACTCGTAAAAGCCGCGACCCACCTTGCGGCCGTTGAGGCCGACGCTGACCATGCGGCGCAGCAGCGGCGGCGCGGCGTAGCGCGCGTCACCGGTCTCGGCGAACATCGCGTCGGCGATGAACAGCGTCGTGTCGAGGCCCACGAAGTCGAGCAGGGTCAGCGGCCCCATGGGGTGGTTGAGGCCCAACTGGATGCCCTTGTCGATATCCTCCTGGCTGGCGATACCCAGTTCCAGGGCGCGCACCGCATCCAGCAGGTACGGAATGAGCAGCAGGTTGACGATGAAGCCCGGGTAGTCCTTGGCAACGACGACCTCCTTGCCCAGACCCACGCTCAGGTCGCGAATCGTCGCGAAGGTCTCATCGCTGGTCACGACACTGCGAATGATCTCGACCAGCTTCATCACCGGCACCGGGTTGAAGAAGTGCATGCCGATGACCTTGTCGCGCCGCTCTGGCCGCGTGGCGGCGGCGATGGCCGCGATGGACAGGGACGATGTATTGCTGGCCAGGATGGCGTGGGCCGGCGTGATACGGTCCAGCGCCGCGAACACCTCGCGCTTCAGGTCCAGGTTCTCCACCGCCGCCTCGATCACCAAATCACACTCAGCCATGTCCTCCAGGTCAGTGATGCCGCGAATACGCGCCCAGGCCGCGTCGGCGTCCCACTGGCTCATCTTCTCGCGGGCGACGGCCGTCGCCATGCTCTGTTGGAGACGCTCCAGGCCGCGCTGCAATACCTCGGCGTTGATTTCGCGGACAATCACATTGTACTGGCCGCGCGCCATGGTTTCGGCAATACCCGCCCCCATCAGCCCGCAGCCGACGACTCCCACCGTACGAATCGCCATCGTCGCCTCCCCACAATGAGGCGCGCGACGGTCGCAGGGACACGTCGCGCACCAGAGTCTCATTCCTTGGCAGCCGCCTCTTGAGGTTCGTCGTCCGCATCGTCCGCATCGTCCGGATCATCCTCGCGGCGCAACTTGCGTGTCGCCCATTGGGCCGACAGGCTGGCGCGCTCGATGAGGCGGCTGGCGAAGGACTGCGCCTCCTCGCTGTCGCCGTCGGGCGGCTCGCCCTCATCCGCTTCCTTCTTCCAACGGCGGACGAAGTCCTGCATGGCCGTCAACACAGCCTCCCGCACATCATCGACCTTCGGGGCCGCCGCGTCGGCCACCCCCTTCGCCGTCTCGGCGGCGACATCCTTCGCCGCGCTCAGCTTGGGGGTGGTCGCATCGGCGAATCCCCTGGCCTTGGCGATCGCGGCATCCCTGGCCTCACCCAGGTCGGGGCGGGTCGTCACCACTTCCTTAGCTTTCGCGGCCGCCCCGGCCGTCGCCGGGCCGGCCGTTGCCGCCAGACTCGCACCCTGAGCCTGCGCTGCATGCCATAGTTTCTGCGCCTGCGCCTCCATCGCGTCGCTGGCCTGCGTGATCTGGTCGGTGAAGGGGACAAGCGGCTCACCGGTGAAGTAGGCGTAGGCGCGGTCGCCAACGATCTTGGTCGCCAGGACGTTGACGCCAGCCGAGGCGAAAACACCAGCCACCGGGATGGCCTTCAGCACCGCCCTGCTGGCGTACCTCTCACCTACCTCGATGGCGACCTTCGTGCCAACCCGCTTCGCCACCGCGTCGAGGCCCACCCCCAGGCCGGTGATGGCCAGCACCGCGTTACGGCGTTCGGTGGGCGACAGGTCGTGGCCGGTGAGGTAGGCGATTTCCATGACCAGTTCGGTCTGGAGACGGAAGGTAGTCACCAGGTCGGCTGTGACGCCAACGCCGAGGGCGGCCAGGGTGCCAATACCCGGTACCAGCGCCACGAGGGAACTGGTAGCGCCCATCGCGCCCGTAGCGATGGCCTTGTCGCGGGTCAGCTTCTGGGCCAGCTCTCTGTGGCTGAGTTGGGGACTAGTGCGGCGCGCCTTATCGACCGTACCCTTGACGACGTTGGGATCGACAGAGTCGATAACCTTGAAGAGCATGCCCACCGGGCCGGGCGCTTTCTGGCCCGCCGCGGTAATCTTGCCCATCTGCCCCGAGGCTTCGAGCTCGTCCAACTGGGCGTTGACGGAGTCGATGATGTCAGCCGCCTTGTGGCGGAGATCGTCCGTGGTCGTCACCACGGTCTGGCCAGGCTGAGGCCCGGAGTCGGGAGCCACCTTATCGTCCGCCATGCCGCCCTCCATCATGATATCCAGGCAAGGGTATGTCGGATACCCACACCCAATTATACGTCAAAGCACGACGCGGCCCTATCGCGACGCGCGGCGCGGGCGCGCCTTCCAGGTCACCTCGATGCCCGCCCCCAGAGGAAGCAGCAGACTCTCTAGATCAGGCGCGGACCGTACGTAGGCGGTGTAGTCGGCCAGGTCGATGGGGCTGGTCAAGTGGTTGTTGGATAGCAGCATCCCGCCGGGTGTCACGGAGGGCAGCAGCGCATCCAGATAGTCAATCTGGTCTTGAGAATCGGCGTCGAAGAAGATGAAGTCGAAGGGACCTTGCACGCGATCCAGGGCGCGCTCGGCGTCGCCCATTTCAATGGTCACGCTGCCCGCCACACCGGCCAGGCCCAGGTTGCGGCGCGCCATGTTGACCTTCGCCGCGTCGCGCTCGATGGTCGTTACCTGCCCCTTGGTGGCCTGCGCCGCCTGGGCCAGCCACAACGTCGAATAGCCACCCGACGTGCCAAGCTCAAGGATACGTTTCGCCCCGCTCGCGCGGGTCAGCAGGTACAGTAACGCCCCCACGTCACGGGGAACCTGCGTCAGGCCCTTCTGGACGCGCCCGCGCTCCTCCTGCGCCGCCAGCGTGGTAACAAAGGCTTCGGGGAAGGGTTTGCCCAGCTTCATCGTCACGGCCAGGCCATGGCCCAGGGGCACGACCGTCGTCAGCAGGCTCGCGTCGGCGGCCAGCGCGTCCAGATAGGACTTCGTCTCGGCGTGGGAGGTGATGTTGTCCGCGACGAGCAGCCCGCCCCACGGCAGCTTGGGCAGCAGCCGCTCGGCCAGCGCCACGTAGTCCTCTTTCTCGGCATCGAGGAAGGCCAGGTCGAACGGTCCCTTGATGCCGGGAATCGCCTCGTGGGCGTCGGCCAGGCGGAGATCGGCCACGTCGGCCAGCCCGGCCCGCGCCAGATTGGCCTGGGCCTCGCGGTGGCGACCCTCGCGGGTCTCCAGGCTCACCACGCCGCCGCCCACCTGCTGCGCCGCCTCGGCCAGCCAGAGCGTCGAGTAGCCATTTGACGTGCCCACCTCGACGATGAGCTTGGGGCGGGCGATCTTGACCAGCAGATTGAGGAAGCGACCCGCCTCGGGTCGCAGGTTACGCGCCCGCTCGGCGCGGGGCATCCCCTGGGCGCGCTCCTCGGCGTCGCGCTGTTCTAGCTCGCGCAGCAGCATCACGATGTCCTTACGCATGGCTCCCTCACCTCGCTATACGCTCCCCTGCCGCGCCTCGCGCAGCGCCGCCAATAGCGCCGCGTGCAGTCGGCCGTT
>JAHCIE010000589.1 GCA_026129385.1 Anaerolineae bacterium | reverse complement strand
CGAGATGCTCGCGCAGCAGGCGCAGCACCAGGTCGGGCTGCAAGTCGGGCACGAGGCGGAAGTCAATCTTGGCCATGGCGGCGGCGGGTAGCACGGTCTTGCTGCCCGCGCCTGTATAGCCGCTCTCCAGGCCGCAGATCGTGCACGTCGGCATAAAGAGCAGCTTGCGCACGGCCGCCGCACCTTCGAGGCCGTTGATGAAAGCATCGACGCCATAGGTTTGCTTCAGCAGGTCGGCGTCGAAGGGCAGCGCAGCCGCCGCTGCCTGCGCCTCGGCCGGCGGCGCCGCAACGTGGTCCATGAAGCCGTCGATGAGGATGTTGTCCTGCTCATCCTTGAGGCTGTTCAAGGCCCAGGTCAGCCGCCACGCCGCGTTGGGGACGATCGCAGCGTTGGCCGAGTGCAGGTCGCGGAACGCGCTGCGGACACGCAACTCCACGTACATGATGCCCTTCAGCCCCATCGCCAGTACCGGCCGCTCGGCCACGTCGCGGTAGCCGGCTTCCCACAGACAGCCGTCCGCGCCGCGTAACAGAGCCTCATTCTCGTCCACGAAATGCTCCAGGTGGACGGAGCCAATCTCCTCCTCGCCCTCGATCACCCAACGCAGCCGCACCGGCAACTCGCCCCGCGTCGCCAGCCAGGCCTCGACGGCCTGGATACGCGCTACCAGGTTGCCCTTGTTGTCGGCGACGCCCCGCGCGTAGAGCTTCCCGTCGCGGATCGCCGGCGCGAAGGCCGGCGTCTCCCACAGGTCCAGCGGCTCCGGCGGCTGTACGTCGTAGTGATTGTAGATCATCAAGAGCGGGCCGCGCTCACCCAACTCACCGAAGACAACCGGCGCGCCGTCCTTGACCTCGATGAGGCGCGCCTCCGCCCCCAGGCGGGCCAGGCGGTCGCGCACCCAGGCGGCATTCTCCGCCAGGCCGATGCCCTGGGCAGCGATACTCGGCCGCCGCGCCAGGTCCATCAGTTCCTCGACAAAGCGGTCGGTATGGCGGGTCACGTATTCGTTGAAGGCATCCATGGTCTCTCCTTGTCGGCGTGCGCTAGCCAGGCCGCCGCGTGATGACTTGCTCGTACAGCCAGTGTTGGCGCGCCAGGGCCGCCTGATAGATGGCGTGGCGGCCGGGGTCCGGCTCGCAGACTGGGCCGTCGGCGGCGGGCAGCGCGTCCAGGTCGGGCAGCGCCCCCAGCGCGCGCAACGCCAGCAGCGCCGCGCCGCGACTCGTGGCTTCCGTTTCCGCCGATGCCACCAGTGGTTGCCCCAGGACGTCGGCGAAAATCTGACGCCAGGCGGGCGAGTGCAGCAGCGCGCCGCCACTGGCGATGAGGCGGTGCGGCGCACCGTCGTCGCCCAGCAGCCGCTGCTGGATGACCGCAAAACGATAGGCAACGGCTTCAAGACCCGCCCGCAGGATGGCAATGGGCGTGGTCGCCAGGGTCAGGCCGTGCAAGGTTGCGCCGACATTGCCAGCCCAATCGGGGCTACGCTCCCCCGCCAGGAAGGGCAGCACGGTCAGGCCGTGGCCGTCGGCCGGGCAGGCGGCCACGGCCTCTTCCACGGACGCCGCATCCCCCAGGTGTAGGGTGTCGCGCAGCCAGGCGTAGACATTGCCGCCCTCGCTGGTGGCCCCTCCCACCAGGTTGTGCGCCCCGTCCACCCGGTAGCACCACAGCCCTGGCGGGACGGCGGCCACGTCCGTGCGCACGATTCGCATCGCCCCGGTCGTCCCCATGGTCAGCGCGACGCGGCCGGGGTCGGTGCAGCCACTGCCCACGTTGGCCGCCGCCCCATCGCCCACCGCCGGAAACCAGGGCACACCCCGCAGCGCAGGCCAGCGCCGTGCGTAGGCATCGCTCAGCCCCCGGAGCGGCTCGTCCACGTCCACCAGAGGCGAGAGGCGATCCAGGGCCAGTCCCACATGATCGAGCAGCGGCCCGTCCCACGCCAGGCGATGGCGATCCAGTAGCCCGCTCCAGGAGGCCACGGAGTAGCTCACTCGGCTGCGCCCGAATAGCCGCCACTCCAGGTACTCGCCCAGGGTGATGAACCGCGCAGCGTCGCGCCACACGTCGGGCCGGGTGCGGCGGAACCAGGCCAGGCGGGCGGGCCAGTAGCTGGTGCGCAGCAGGCAGCCGGTGCGCTCGTGGACGACGGCCTCATCCAGGTCGGCGCGTAGCGCGTCGGCGTCAGGTGCGTTGCGGGTGTCCGCGTAGGTGATGACCGGCGTCAGGGGCTGCCCCTGGG
>JAHCIE010000588.1 GCA_026129385.1 Anaerolineae bacterium | reverse complement strand
GGCCACGGGGACCGCCCCTACGACCCCGGCTCCGACATGTGGGCGTGCTGCTTGCGCTCGGGGCGGGGGGCCGCGCCAAGTTCGGTCAGCAGGTCGCCCAGCTCGGCCAGGCTGTGCAGGCGATGCACCGGCAGGAAGTCGTCGATGAAGGGCAGCGCGGCCGCCATGCCCCGCGTCAACGGCTGGTAGCCTGCCATGCCCAGCAGCGGGTTCAGCCAGATCAGCCGATAGGTGTTGCGCTGAAGGCGTTCCATCTCGTCGCGCAGCACATCCACGTTGCCCCGGTCCCAGCCGTCGCTGATGATGAGGGCCACCGCGCCGCGCCCCAACACGCGCCGCCCCCAGCGGTAGTTGAAGGTGTGCAACGACTCGCCGATGCGCGTGCCGCCCGCCCAGTCCTGCACCGTCTGCGCCACCTGACTGACCGCCACATCCACGTTGCGGGTGCGTAGCTCGTGGGTGATGCGGGTCAGGCGCGTGCCGAAGACGAAGGCCTCGACGTTGTCCATCCCCTGGTACAGGGTGTGCAGGAAATGCAGCAACAGGCGGCTATACTGCTCCATGCTGCCGCTGATGTCGGCGATGACGACGACCGGGCGCGGCTTGAACTTGGGTTCTCGCCACGCCAGCTCCACCATCTCGCCGCCGAAGCGGACATTTCGGCGCAGGCTGCGGCGCAGGTCCAGACGGCGGCCCTTGCCGCGTCGGAAGCGGCGGGTGCGGCGCTCGCCCAGTTCCCAGGTCATGTCGCGCAGAATCTGCCGCGCCAGGGCCAACTCGTCGGCGGTGTAGCCCGCGAAGTCCTTGTGGCGCAGTACCTCCATCGGGCTGGCCGAGATGATCAGGTCGGGGGCGTCCGTCTCCTCCGCCTCGTCACCGCTGTCCGTCTCCTCGTCCGTCGCCTCGGCGATGGCGATGCTGCGCTCTTGGGGCTTATCCTCGCCGGGCTTTGCGTCGCTCTTGCGCGGCGGCTCGCGGCGTGGCACGGGAGTCTGGCTCAGGAGGGGCGCGAAGTTGGGCATGTCCCGGGCCTGGGCGTTGCGCCAGAACAGGGCGAAGGCCTGGTCGAAGCGGGCCAGGTCGTCGCGGCGGGTGACCAGCACCGCCCGGGCGGCCCAATAGAAGTCGTCGCGGCGCGTCAGATCGACTACTTCCAGGGCGGCCAGCAGGTCGAGCATCTGCGACGTGTTGACCTGAACGCCCACCCGGCGCAGCAGGCGGCCGAACAGCAACAGGTGGCGCAGCAGGCCCTCGCCCTGGCTACCCGCCGCCTGGGTGGCGGCCAGACCCTCGATCTGCCGCCGCCAGGCAGCAGTGGCTTCCGCGTACAGGCGGTCGTTGGTCACGGCTGGCTCACGCGGGCAGGCGCATGCGCTCGAGCAGGCCGCCGATGCCCAGGTCGCGCACCTTCTGCACGTCGTCCTGGTACTTGAGGATGACGCCCAGCGTGTCATCGACGACTTCAGGTGTCAGGCTCGGCTGGTCGAGGGCGACCAGCGCGGCGGCCCAGTCGAGAGTCTCGGCGACACCGGGTAACTTATACAGGTCGATACCGCGCAACTGGTGGATGAAGCTCGTCACCTGGCGGGCGAGCAGATCGGGGGCCGCCGGGACTTTGGCGCGGACGATCTGATACTCCTTGGCCTGGCTCGGGTAGTCGATCCAGTAGTACAGGCAGCGGCGCTTGAGAGCGTCGTGAATCTCGCGGGTGCGGTTGGAGGTGAGGACGACGACGGGGGGCTGCTTGGCGCGCACCGTGCCCAGCTCCGGGATGGTGATCTGGAAGTCCGACAGCATCTCCAACAGATACGCCTCGAACTCCTCGTCGGCGCGGTCTAGCTCGTCGATGAGGAGGACCGGCGGCGTTTCGCCGTCGAAGTCGATGGCCTGCAACAGCGGCCGGCGGATAAGGAAGTCGGGGCTGAAGACCTCCCGCAGCGCGGCCGACTGGTCGCGGACGCCCACGGCTTCCAGCAGCCGGATCTCCAGCAACTGGCGGGTATAGTTCCACTCGTAGACGGCGTTGTTGACGTCGAGACCCTCGTAGCACTGAAGGCGAATCAGGGGCGCGGTGAGCAGGTCGGCCAGCACCTTGGCTACCTCGGTCTTACCGACGCCCGCCTCGCCTTCCAGGAACAGGGGACGGCCGAGGCGCAAGGCCAGGAAGACGGCGGTCGCCAGGCCGCGCTCGGCGACGTAGGAGCGGTCTTGAAATCGAGCCAGCACATCGTCAATGGTCTGAATGGGGGCGGGGGC
>JAHCIE010000587.1 GCA_026129385.1 Anaerolineae bacterium | reverse complement strand
CGGGGGCCTCGGCCGCCTGCACGCCGATGACCTGGATGAGGGGGTCGATGGTCTTGGCGACAATGCCTGCGCCCGCCGCGCCGCTCCCGCCGCCGATGGGTACGATCACCACGTCGACGTCGGGTAACTCCTCGACCACTTCCAGGGTGTGGGTGCCGACGCCGGCGATGAGCAGCGGCTCGTCGCCGGAGTGGATGTAGCGCAGACCGCGCTCGGCCGCTACGCGCTCGACATACTCGCGGGCCTCGTCGAAGTTGCGCCCGTGCAGTACCACCTCCGCGCCCAGGTCGCGCATGGCCGCCACTTTGAGGGGGTTGGCCCCTTCCGGGGCGCCCACGATGACCGGCGCGCCAAATAGCCGCCCGGCGTAGGCGATGGACTGGCCGTGGTTGCCCGTCGAGGAGCAGATCAGCCCCGCCTCGCGCTCGCGCGGACTGAGCTGCGAGACGAGGTTGACGCCGCCGCGCACCTTGAACGCACTGGTCGGCAGCGCCGACTCGTACTTGACCCACACTTCAGCGTCCAGCAGGCGACTCAGCCCGGCGGAGTGGCGCAGGGGCGTCGGGGCCAGGTAGGGGCGAATCTGGCGGCGAGCGCGGTAGACGTCGCGGAGGGTCGGGGGCTGAAGCATACAGTCTCCTTAGCGGCGCACCACGCGGCCGTCGATGATCGTCACGCCGGCCGCCGAGGCCGGTGCGAAGCCACCAGTCGCCGTCGGGGTCGGGGTTGGCGCGGGCAGGCCGAGGTTGAGCAGACGGGTGGCGCCCCACAGCAGGGTCATGGTGGGGATGTACTGGGTGCCGGGGATGATCGCCTCTAGCATGGCGGGAGCCTTGAGAGCGTCCAGGCGCAGCCATCGCAAGACCAGCCACGCCAGGGGAGCGGCAAACGTATCGAGGGCCAGGTCCATCAGGTCGAGGAACATCGCCACCCGTAGGGGCACGACGCGCATGGTCTCGAAGAAGCCCGCGCCGGCCGGGATGTCCAGCCGACGGATGTCGCGGTAAGTTAGCATGAGCAGGACGCTCGCGCCGATGCCCGCCACGATGGAGACGAAGAGCATCACTTGCAGGATGCTGAGCAGAATCTGTCCCAAGCTACTATCCACCGCTTCACCCTCCTGTCGACCACCTGATGTTAAGCCTGACAGCCCTGATCATTGTCATATCGCGCTATTGGATGCATCGACAGGACAGATTCTTAATCCCTGTGGGACTGGACGCGCCGCATCGTCGGCGCAGGTTGACCCCGGGCCGGGGTGTGAGTATCCTTTCTCTTTACGTAGAGAGCCGTTTGGAGTTGCGCGCGTGTTCTTTGATGAAGCTCGAATATTCGTGAAAGCGGGCGACGGTGGCAATGGCATCGTCGCCTTCCGACGTGAGAAGTTTGTGCCACGAGGCGGCCCGTCCGGCGGCAACGGTGGACGGGGTGGTGATGTGATCCTCGTTGCCGACGATAGGTTGCAGACCCTCATCGACTTCAAGAAGCGTTCCCACTTCCGCGCCGAGCGCGGTGGGCACGGCGGCGGGAGCAACATGCAGGGCGCCAACGGCGAGTCCCTGCGAATTCGTGTACCCGTCGGCACGGTCGTGCGCAACGAGGCCGGCGACCTTGTGGCCGACCTGATGACGCCAGGCCAGGAGGTCGTGGTGGCGCGGGCTGGCAAGGGCGGGCGCGGCAATGCCTCCTTCGCCAGCGCCTCCCAACAGGCGCCGCGCTTTGCCGAGAAGGGGGAACCCGGCGAAGAGTTGTGGGTCAGCCTGGAACTGAAGTTGGTGGCCGATGTCGGCATCGTGGGCGTGCCCAACGCGGGCAAGTCGACCCTGTTGGCGGCGGTCAGCGCGGCGCGGCCCAAGATCGCCGATTACCCGTTTACAACCCTCGTTCCTAACCTGGGTGTCGCGGAGGTCGATCACCGTGTCTTCGTGCTGGCTGACAGTCCCGGCCTCATCGAGGGTGCGAGCCAGGGCATCGGCCTCGGCTTCAAGTTCTTGCGTCACGTGGAGCGTACCCGCGTTCTCATTCATCTCGTGGACGGCCTCTCCGAGGATCCGTTGGGCGACATGGAGATGATCAACCACGAGCTAGACGTGTTCGACCCGCGCATGAGCCGTAAACCCCAGATTGTGGCCTTCAACAAGATGGACGTGCCGCAGGCAGCGGAACGCTGGCCGGCGGTACAGGCCGCCATCAGCGGACGGGGCCTGCCCGCCTATGCCATCTCGGCAGCGACGGGGCAGGGCGTCCAGGCGTTGCTGCGTG
>JAHCIE010000586.1 GCA_026129385.1 Anaerolineae bacterium | reverse complement strand
CAATGGCCGTCGGGCCGCCCTCGTTGATGGCGTACTCGGCGCGTATCAAGTCGGGATGGTGATCGACCAGCCAACCTGCGCCCCACTGGCCGCCGACTTCCTCATCCGCCGTAGCCATGAAAATAAGGTCGCGCTTGAGCGGGATACCCAGCCGATGGATCAGGAGCAGCGTCATCAATTCCATCGCCACGACGTTCTTCATATCCGTCGCGCCGCGCCCCCAGATCACGCCGTCGACGACATCGCCGGAAAAGGGCGGCCGCTGCCACTTGTCCGGCTCGGCGGGGACGACATCGGTGTGCCCCATGAGCAGCAGGGGCGGCGCGCTGCCATCGCCGCGCAGGCGAGCAACAACATTGCCACGACCCGGCGCTGACGACAGCACCGTAGGCTCGATGCCGTCGGCGCGCAACACATCGGCCAGATATTCAGCGGCGAGAATCTCGTTGCCGGGGGGGTTGGTGGTATCGAGGCGCAGCAATCCGACCAGCAGTCGGGTAACCTCGGCGCGCACGTCATGCCAGGGGACATCAGTTATCGACGGCTTCATGGGGGTCTCCAGGAGCGAGTGATTGAAGGTCAGACGACCGTAGTGTCGGCCACGGGCGTCACAGCGAAGGCTGGGCAAGGAGTGTGGAGGAACCTCCACGCTGCGCCGGGATGGGTGTGTCATAATAGACATGGACACAGCCTGGGGTTCTACGGTGGGCCGATCATCAACCCGCGCCCCAACTCACACGGAGGTTCTATGGCTGAGATAGACAGGCTCGTGCAAGAGTTCCTGACCCAGAAGCGCATCGCGGTGGTAGGCGTGTCAGACAAACGCGAGACAGGCTGCAATCTGGCTTACACCAAGTTCAAGGCCGCCGGGTATACCGTCTCGGCCGTCAATCCGCACCTGACGGAGTATGACGGCTCCCCCTGCTATCCCGACCTGGCGTCAATTCCCGAAAAGCCAGACGCGGTATTCATTCTCGCCAATCCCAAAGTCACGGATGGGATCGTCCAGGAGTGCGTCGACCTGGGCATCAAGTATGTCTGGATGCATTGCATGATGGGCACGCGGCCGGGTCTTGCGAAGAACATCACCAGTGTCTCCCAGGACGCGGTGCGCGTCTGTCGTGAGAACGGCATCACCGTCATTCCCGGCAGTTGTCCCAACCAGTTCCTCACCCCCGATTTCGGGCACGGGATGATGCGGCGAATGTGGCGGACGGTGGGCTTCTTGCGATGACGACCGTGGCGGGCGAAACACTACTCAGCGCTGGCCCGCGACGCCCTACGTATCGCGGGCCAGCCGATGTCAGGCGTGAAGCGGGTGGGCCGGCTGATCCAGCAGGCTCCTGCAAAATCGCACGAAGCGGTAGACATCCGCAAAGGTCGTCGCCAGACCCAGCGACACCCGCACCGCTCCCGTCGCCCGTCCATCCATCGCCTCGATGAACTGCTCAAAGGTCATACGGTCGGCATTGTGGAAGTAGGGCGCCAGGTCCGCCGCAGATAGCGCGTTGATGACCTCGCCCGCGCCCGGATTACAGAAGCAGCCAGTGCGCAGCGAGATGTTCTCCGCATTCGCCTGCTGCTCGATCCAGCGAAAGTCGTACAGTCCACCCTGATCATCGTAGAAGTTGACGGTGACCGTTCCGCCGCGTCCCTCCGTGGTCAACGGCCCGTAGACGCGGACCAGCGGCGCACCGTTGCTATGGTGCAGGGCGACCATCTCCTCCAATAGCCACCCCGTCAGGCACATGACCCGCTCGTGGATGACATCGATACCAACAGCCGACAGGTGACGCAGGCCAATCTCGACGGCGGGAATATTGAGGTAGTTGATAGTCCCATCCTCGAAGCCCGCCTCGTTGTCGGCCAGGTAATAGCCGTCGCCCTGGACAGAGGCGATGGTGATCGTCCCGCCAGCGAACCACGGACGATGCAGCTTGCGTAGCGCGGCCTTGCGGGCGATGAGTGCGCCAATGCCCGTTGGATGGCCGAACAGCTTGTAGAACGAAAGGGGCACGTAGTCCGGCTGGATGCGGGACAGGTCGAGGCGATTGGTGGGCGCGAAGGCGGCCGCATCCAGCAGCACGTCCCAGCCCCGCGCCTGAGCCGCCTCTATCCACGCCAGCGGATGCTGCACGCCAGAGAAATTGGACTGGGCCGGATAGGCGAGCAGATTGTTGTAGCCAGGGTCACCGCGCTCCAACTCCTCAAACAGCCGCGCCTCGTCAATGCGCAGGTCGGGCGGCACGACCGGGATGTAGGTCACCGCCGCGCCCCGCGCGCGG
>JAHCIE010000585.1 GCA_026129385.1 Anaerolineae bacterium | reverse complement strand
GGCGCAGCATGACGACCCCACTGTACTATCAGGACGCCTATCTCCGCGAGTTCGACGCCGAGGTGGTCGGCCACGCGGCAGACGGCGCGGTGATTCTCGACCGGACGGCCTTCTACCCTGGTGGGGGCGGCCAGCCCCACGACCTGGGCACGCTGAGCGCCGCCGGCCAGACGTGGCCGGTGGAACGGCTCAAGAAGGACGGGCCGGCCATCCTGCACTATGTCCAGGGCGACCCACCGCCCGTGGGGACGCGGGTCCACGGCGTGCTAGACTGGGAGCGCCGCTACGCCCTGATGCGCACCCACACCGCCCTGCACTGCCTGTGCGGGACCATCTGGAACGTATACGGCGCGCAGGTGACCGGCGGCGCGATGGAGCCGGGCCAGGCGCGCATGGACTTCGAGTTCGAGAGCATGCGTCAGGAGTTTGTGCGCGAGATCGAGGCGAAGGTGAACGCGGAGGTGGCGCAGGCGCGGGCCGTCTCGTCGCGCAGCCTGCCCCGCGAGGAGGCCTTCGCCATCCCCGACCTGATTCGCACCAAGATCAACCTGCTGCCCGCAGGCATCAGCGAGGTGCGCGTCGTCGAGATCGACGGCCTCGACTTGCAGGCCGATGGTGGAACCCACGTCGCCAACACCCGCGAAATCGGCGTGATACGCATCGTCGGCTACGAGAGCAAGGGAAAAATCAACAAGCGTCTGCGCATCGCCCTGGAGTGAGCCATGCCCTGGTACGCCGACTACTTCGACGAGCGCTATCTCGACGTCTTCTCGGCCAGTTTCACCGACGAGCACAGCCAGGCCGAGGCGCAAGCCGTCGCTCGCTTCCTTGACCTGCCGCCCGGCGCGTCGATTCTCGACCTGGCGTGCGGGCAGGGCCGCCATGCCATCGCCCTGGCGCGCATGGGCTACACAGTGACCGGCCTCGACCTGTCGCCTCTATTGCTGGCTCGCGCGACGGCGACCGCCGCCGAAGCCGGCGTGACCGTCACCTGGGTCGAGGGCGACATGCGCGACCTGCCGTGGGAGGGCGCGTTCGACGCCGGCGTCAACCTGACCACGGCGTTTGGCTACTTCGCCACCGACGACGAGAACGAGATCGTGTTGCGCCAGGTGGCGAAGGTCCTCAAGCCGGGCGGCCAGTTTCTCATCGAGACCATGCACCGCGACTACATCGTCCGCGAGTATCAGCAGCACGACTGGTACGAGACCGACGACGAGACACTGGTGTGGACACTGCGCCTCTTCGACGCCATCAAGGGGCGCACGACGGTGGTGGAGCGCTATCGAACCGCCGAGGGAGAAGAGGGGGAACGCTACCACAACATCCGCGTCTACACGGCCACCGAGTTGCACGCCATGCTGCGCCGCGCGGGGTTGGAGCCTGTCGATACCTGGGGCGAGTGGGAGGGCGACGCCTTCAGCTTCGACAGCACGCGGCTAATCGTGCGCGCTGTCAAGAGTTAAGCGCGACGCGTACTTCCGCCTGCTTCAGGCGAGCTAGCGAACCGCCACTGCCTGCAGATACACCTCGGCTTTGGCCCGCACCACGCTAAGATGCTCCCGCATGGCCCGTCGGGCCGCCACGCTGTCACCGGCCTCGATAGCCGCCAGAATCGCCCGCTGACCGGGCAACACCTGCGGGTCGCTGGTGCTCGCGTAGCGCATCTCGCGCAGCAAGTGCGCCACGCTGTCCATGAGATGGACCAGGACATCGTTCCCCGTCGCCAGCACGATCTGGCGATGGAACTCGGTGTCGGCGAGCATCAACCCATCGCGGTCCTGTCGCGCCACGGCCGTCTCGATGGCCTCCGCCCAACGATCCAGCGCCGCCAGGTCCTGGGGCGTGGCCCGCTGCGCAGCGCGGCCCGCCGCTTCCACCTCGATAATTTCGCGTAGCTCGAACAACTTAAGCAGTGTGCTGTGGTCGGTGGCGATGTGGGGGGCGAGGGCCACCTGGAGAATCTCATTGCTGGGGGCCTTGACATACGTACCACTGCCGGGCCGCGCATCCAGCAGCCCTAGGGCCACCAATCGGCCGAGGGCGGCGCGGATAGAGGTGCGGCTGACCCCTAATTGCTGCGTCAATTGCCGCTCGCTCGGTAGCCGATCCCCCGGCGCGTAGGCGGCGCCCCGTATCATGCCCAGGATTTGCGCTTCGGCGTCGTCGGCAATGCTTGGCCGCGCCGTCACACTCAACATCAGACCCAACCCCCCAGCGCCCCGGCCGTTGCGAACCGTGGGGCGATGGCCAGTCGCGCGCCCTACACCGCGTCGCGCGACCTGCCC
>JAHCIE010000584.1 GCA_026129385.1 Anaerolineae bacterium | reverse complement strand
CGTCCGGGTTCGTCCGCGGCCGCTATGCCCGGGGCGCGGGGGTAACACGGTGGGTGAGGACGAGGTGGGCGAAGGCGGCGGCGCCGAAGCCGTTGTCGATGTTGACGACGGCGACGCCCGGCGCGCACGAGTTGAGCATCGACAGCAGCGGGGCCAGGCCGCCGAAGTGTGCGCCGTAGCCGACGCTGGTCGGCACGGCGACGACGGGGCAGGCGACCAGCCCGCCGACGACGCTCGCCAGCGCGCCCTCCATGCCCGCCACGACGATGACCAGGGCGGCGTCGAACAGGACGTGGCGCTGGGCCAGCAGGCGGTGGACGCCCGCCACCCCCACGTCGTACAGGCGCTCGACGCGGTGGCCGAGCCACTCGGCGGTGACGGCGGCCTCCTCGGCGACCGGGATGTCGGACGTGCCGCCGGTGGCGACGACGATGTAGGGCGCGTCTGGGGCGGGAAGCGGCGGCGCGCCCAGGGCGATGATACGGGCGCGCGGGTCGTAAACGGCGGCGGGCAGTTGCTCGCGGACGGCGGCGTAGGCGTCGGGCGTGGCGCGGGTCGTCAGCACGACCGGGCTGTGGGCCGCCAGGCGTCCCATGATGTCGGCGATCTGCTCCGGCGTTTTGCCCTGGCCGAAGACGACTTCCGGCAGGCCGGTGCGCAGGGCGCGGTGGTGGTCCAGGCGGGCGTCGCCAGTGTCCTCGAAGGGCAAGTCGCGCAGGCGGGCGAGAGCGTCGTCCACGTCCACGTCGCCGTCGCGCACCGCGCTCAGCAGGTCACGCAGGCGATGGGGTTGCATGGGCTTTCAAGGCCTCATTCAGGCTGCCCGTGCGGTAGCCGTCCAGGTCGAGGGTGACGTAGGTGTAGCCGAGGCCCTGGAAGCGGGCCACAATCTCGGCGCGGTGGGCCAGCAGGGTGGGAATATCGTCTGGCGCGACCTCGATGCGGGCCGTGTCGCCGTGGTGGCGGACGCGCAGTTGGGACAGGCCCAGCGGGCGCAGGTACAGCTCGGCGCGCTCCACCTGGGACAGATTCTGGAGCGTGATGGGCGTGCCATAGGGGATGCGCGACGACAGGCAGGCCATGGCCGGCTTGTCCCAGACGGACAGGCCCAGGCCGTGAGCGGCGGCGCGGATGTCGGCCTTGCTGAAGCCCGCCTCGACTAGCGGGCTACGGATACCCTGCTCGCGGGCCGCCTGGCGGCCGGGTCGCATGTCCTTGAGGTCGTCCAGGTTGGCCCCGTCGACGACGGTGCGGTAGCCGTGGGCGCGGGCGTAGGCGGCCAGCAGGCTATACACCTCATCCTTGCAGAAGTAGCAGCGGTTGGCCTGGTTCGCCAGATAGCGCGGGTCGTCCACCTCGTGGCTGTCGATGAGGGCGTGGGGCGCGCCGATCTCGGCGGCTATCGCCTGCGCCTCGGCCAGTTCGGCCTGGGCCAGGCTTGGCGACACGGCGGTGACGGCCAGGGCGCGCTCGCCCAGGGTGTCGTAGGCGACCTTGAGCAAGAACGCGCTGTCCACGCCGCCGGAGTAGGCGACGACAACACTCTCTAGATCCCGCAGCAGAGCGCGCAACTGGTCCAGCTTGGCGCTCAGATGGGGTGCGTGAGTCATGATATCTCCCTTTCCGCAGACAAGTCTGCCCGGCGCGATGCGTCCGGTCCCCTAATTCTAGCCTGCGTGGGACCAGGCGCGAAATAGGCGCGAGGTCACTCTGCCGTTGCGGGAATGTGGCATTCGCCCCACTCAGCCGCCTCGACTATAATTCACGCCGTCTGGCGGCTTATCCACCCCTGGTTTGGCGGCTCCGAGGTGAGCATGTTGAGTACCTTTAGTAAGCGTTCGTCGATGGTGTTGGTTCTGCTATTCGTGTTGATCACGGTCGCTGTCGCCGCCAGTGGGGTCGCGCGGCCAGGCTCGACCGCTTTGGCCGCCCTCGGCTGGCCCGCCGGCCAGGCGGCCGCCCTGGGCGCAGCGGCAACCGTCACGCCGGCCCCCGGCGTGGTCACGCCGCGCGATGCCTTCGCCGCCCTCCAGGCCCGCGCGCGCGCGCCCCTCCTGGCGACGTGGGACGCCGTGACCGGCCTCCCCGACTTTGTGACCGCCGCCGACTATAGCCAGCCCCTGCCCTACACGCCGACCGCCGCCGAGGCCGGCAACCCGACCGCCATCGCGCGCGGCTTCCTCGACGAGAACCGCGCTCTGTTCCGCCTGCGCAGCGCGGCCGACGAGTTACGGGTGGGCGCGATTGAGCCTGATCTCCAACTCAACTACCACCGCGTGCGGCTGGACCAGG
>JAHCIE010000583.1 GCA_026129385.1 Anaerolineae bacterium | reverse complement strand
GGAAAGCTGCCAGGCACGCGGGCGGCGGTCAGGCGCGCTGGGGAGTTGACGCGCCGCCCAAATGACCTAGAATCAGCCCATGCCCTGTGTCACGAGATAAGATTGCTTACAGAACGGCACGGTAGGATGTCCGTCTCCGCGTTGCGCCACCTGCCCAGCGTCGACCGCCTGCTGCACTCGCCCGCCCTCGCGCCCCTCATCGCCGCCCACGGTCGCCCCCTGGTGACCGACGCGGTGCGCGGCGCGCTGGACGACGCCCGGGCGCGGCTGCAAGCGGGCGGCTCCCCGCCGAGCGAAGGCGATTTGCTGGACGCCGTGCGCGCCCGCGTCGACGCGCGAGTCGCGCCGACCCTGGTCCCGGTCATCAACGCCAGCGGCGTCATCATCCATACCAACCTGGGCCGCGCCCCGCTGAGCGCCGACGCCCGCCAGGCCATGCTCGACGTGGCGCTAGGCTACTCGAACCTGGAGTACGATCTGGCGGCCGGCGAGCGCGGCTCGCGCTACAGTCACGCGGCGGGTCTCATCGCCGAGCTGACGGGGGCGGAGGCGGGGCTGATCGTCAACAACAACGCGGCCGCCGTCACCCTGATTCTGGCCGCCCTGGGCGCGGGGCGCGAGGTGCTCATCGCGCGGGGCGAGCTGGTGGAGATCGGCGGCGGCTTCCGCATCCCCGATGTGCTGCGCCAGAGTGGGGCGCGGCTGGTGGAGGTGGGCACGACCAACCGCACCTACGCCCGCGACTACGAGGCGGCCATCACCCCTGACACGGCGGCTATCCTGACCGTCCACGCCAGTAACTTCAAGCTCGTCGGCTTCACCCACACCCCCGACCGCGCCGACCTGGCCGCGCTGGCCCACGCCCACGGCCTGTGGCTCATCGACGACATCGGCTCCGGCGCGCTGGTGGACACGACGGCCTATGGTCTGGCCGCCGAGCCGACGCCCCAGGCCAGCCTGGCGGCGGGGGCCGACCTGGTGGCCTTCAGCGGCGACAAACTATTGGGCGGGCCGCAGGCCGGGCTGATCGTCGGCCGCCGCGAGTTGGTGGAGCGGCTGCGCCGCTTCCCCCTGACCCGCGCCTTGCGCGTCGACAAGCTAACCCTCGCCGCGCTGCACGCGACGCTGCTCCACTATCAGCGCGGCGATGTCGAGCGCATTCCCGTGTGGGCCATGATTGGCGCGTCCCCCGAAACGCTCCACGCCCGCGCCACAGCCTGGGCGGTGGACCTGGCGGCGCGGAGCATCGCTGCGGCGGTGGTGGCGGCGGAAAGCACGGTGGGCGGCGGCGCGCTGCCTGGCGAGACGCTGCCCACCTGGGCGCTGGCCCTGGCCGCCACGCGACCCAGCGAGGTGGCCGCGCAGTTGCGTCGCGGCCGGCCGCCTATCGTCGCCCGCATCGAGAACGACCGTGTGCTGTTCGACCCGCGTACCGTCCTCGCTGAGCAGGATGCCGCCGTGCCGGACGCCATCGTGGCGGCCCTGGCGCGCGCTACTTCCCCCGAATAAAGAGTTACAACGTCACGTAGCGTAACCCGGATACGCCGCCGGGCGTCGTATTGCACGGAAGCTATTTGTTCGGCCCGTGAGTCAGCCTCGGAGGGGTGGCCTCATGCCTCATTCAGCGCGCCGCGCCCGCGGTCGCTTATTGCTCAAAGTCTTTGGTGCGATTCTTCTCGGTCCCCTGGTGTGGGCGCTGGCCTTGCTGGCGCTACCGCGCCCGACCGCCCTGGCCCGCCTGCAAGCGGTGGGTGGCGATGTGACGCTGAGCAAGAGCGTCGCCCAGACCAGCGTCGGCCCCGGCGGCGCGCTCACCTATACCCTGGCCGTCACGGCCAGCGGCGCGCCCGCCAGTGGGATTCGCCTGACGGACACGCTGCCCAGCGGGCTGACGTGGATCACTGATACCGCCGAGGCGGCGGGCCTGAGCCGCCTATCCACCGCGCCGCCGGTGTGGACGCTGCCCGACCTGATCACCGACAGCGTGGTGAGTTTCACCCTGGCGGCGCGTGTCCCCATCAGCGCGGCGCTGGGCACGGGGCTGGTCAACCAGGCCGCCGTAAGCGCGGCGACGGGCGACGCGGAGACCTCCAACAACACGGCGCAGGCCGGGCCGGTGGGCGTGGTCGGCGTCGATATGCGCCTGGGCCTGACCGGCCCCGATACCAGTCCCCCCGGCCGCACCATCAGCTACCGCCTGCCCTACACCAACAGCGGCAATCTGGCGGCAGCGAGCGTCGTCGTTACCCAATCGCTGCCGTCTTATGTCAATTTTGAGACAGCAACGGGTAGTGGCGCGT
>JAHCIE010000582.1 GCA_026129385.1 Anaerolineae bacterium | reverse complement strand
GAGGGCCTGATCGATCTCGCGGAAAAACTGGCTCTTCTTGATGTCACGCAGCCCTGAGTCCGGCCCGCCGAAGCCGCCTGGCTTGAGTTGCTCGCCGCCCTGTCCTTCAAAGAGCATGGGAAACCCACCGCCGTGAATCTCGATCATGTCCTCCCGTGCGCCCTCATACAGTCGAGTGGGCTGCTCGCTCAACGCGAGCGTCCAGTAACGCGGCGTGCGGTTCATGGCGAAAACGAGGTCACGGGTGAAGAAAGTATCATCGACCACAACATTTTCTTTCAGCGTGAATGGCAGATTGTATGCGGCGGCAAAGTCGCGCGTCACGAACATCGCCAGACCGTCCAGCGTGTATCGGTAATCGATACCGTCTGTTAGGTGGTCAAGGCGCGTGAGCAACGGCTCCACCTCGCGCTTGCTGAACTCCCCTAGCAGGCGGTCGCTGGCCTGGCTGACCAGATTCTTCACCCGAATCGGGTCCTGGCGATTGTCGGGCGAGGTCCGGTGCGTGGGCAAGGTGATTGTCAGGGATGGATAGCCATTCATTTGCTGCAAGACCATTACATCGTGGCGATTCATACGAGATTTCCTTTCTTGGCGGGGAATCAGGCAATGTGGCGAAAGCTACCCGGTAAGGGGGGCAGCTCTCGCCTACAGCATAGGGGAATGAGGGCTAATGAGCAAATACCAAGGGGAATGCAAAAGCGCTACCTGTCTGGGGCCAGGCCCCAGACGGGTAGCGTGACGCGCCCTGGCGAATGGGCGAAGATGGACTTGGGGCGCGTCGGTCGCGCCTGGCGCGGGACAACGCCTCTGTCAGGCCTTGCGCTCCTGGAAGGCGCGCCAGATGCCGACGAACCCACCGAAGAAGGCGAAGAGCGCGCCGACCCAGATCAGGGACAGGCCCCAGCCGGGGTTGGACCAGTTCGCCAGCAGAATGCCGCCCAGGATGATGCCCAACACACCCATGATGCCCGCGCCCCAGCCGCCGCCACGGAAGGCCATGATCAACAAAATGATACCGTTGACCAGGCCCCAGAAGCCCAGCACGAAGACGAAGATGCTAGGCAGAGCCATGGCTGCCGCCGTCGGGTAGATGAGGATCAGGCTACCGGCGATGATGCTGATGATGCCCATGAACAGCTTCCACCCCCAGCCGCGGTGGTCCGTGAACATGTGGACGAGGTCGAGGATGCCGTCGATGAGCCAGTACAGGCCCAACAGGACGACCAGCAACTGGAAGAGCTGCACCCTCGTGACGAAGGAGCCAAAGAGCAGTACGCCGCCAACGACGACGGCCAGGATGCCCCGGATGAGGGTCATCCACCACGGGCGATGGCTGATCGCCAGTGGGGCCTCATTGGGGACTGAGACAGCCGCAGACATGATAGCACCTCCATAAATGATGGGAATTGAGACAAGCACACACCTAGCATACCCCAAAATAACCAGGACGCAAATCCCCGGAGGGGTGTAAAAGAGGTGTATTCCCGCGTATCAATGAAGCTCTTGCCGCGCGCCCTGCACGGCCCAGGCGCGGGCCATCAGGCGAATCGAGCCGTCCGCGGCGACGGGTAAGTCGGCGCGCCGCCGCTCGCGCAAGGCAGCGCGCCGATCTTCAGGCAAGGCCATGGTGTAGCTGGGCGCAGGCCCCTGGCCGCCGAGGAAGGGCGACCAGTAGTCGTCGAAGTCGCGGAAGGTCGTTGGTATGTCGATGGCGCGCACCTCGACGGCCTCTAACCCCGCATCGCGGAAGAGCGCGGCTAATGGCTCCGGCCGGCAGTTGGGAAACCGCAACCCCTCCACCAACCTGGCCGCTTGCGAGTCTAGTGCGGCGGCGGCATCCCAGAAGTAGCGCATGAACTGCATCTCGCCCGCGTAGTCCCAGACGTACGCGGCTACCCGCCCGCCCGGCCGCGCCACACGCGCCATCTCTGCCACGCCGCGGGTTGGGTCGGGGATGAAGTTGAGGCATAGTCCGGCGACGACGACATCGAACGTTGCGGCCTCGACGGCCAGCGCCCGCGCATCGCCCACCTCGAACCGGGCGCGCGGGTCGCGGACATGGGCGCGGGCGTAGTCGATGAAGCCGGGCGCGGCATCCACGCCCACCACGTCATGGGGGGATGCCTGGGCGAGGATCGTCTCGGTGAGCGCGCCCGTCCCACAGCCCACGTCCAGCCAGGCGGCGCGCGGCGGCGCGGCCAGCCAGGCCAGAAACTCGCGCGCCACGAGGCGGCTCCAGCGTCCCACGTAGGGTTCGTAAGCCGCCCCGACAGAGAACACGTCACCGGTGTGGGATGT
>JAHCIE010000581.1 GCA_026129385.1 Anaerolineae bacterium | reverse complement strand
TCGCGCTGGGGCTTCGCCACGTATTCCTGGATGTAGAAGATGCTGTGGTGATAGGAACCCAGCACCTCCTTGTGCTCCAGGATGGCCTCGGCCGCCTCGCGGTCGTTGAGCTTGGAGATGAGCCGCCCCCACGAGCCAACCGCCGGCTTGAGGACGACCGGGTAGCCCATCTCCTCGATGGCGGCCAGCGCCGACTCGGGGGTGTAGGCGATCCTCACGCGCGGCGAGGGCACGCCGTTGCGCTCCAATGCCGCCGTCGTCTTGAGCTTGTCGCCACAGGTGTCGGCTACCTCGTAGGTGTTGACACACGGCACGCCGAAATCTTGCAGAATACGCAGGGAGTACAGGGCGCGCGAGTGGTTGATGCACCGTTCCAGAATAGCATCGTACTGCCGCCAGGGATCAGGGTTCCACAGGTCGAAAACGATCTCGCGGTCGTCCAGCTTATCGTAGGGCACGCCGCGCGCATCCAGGGCATCGAAGAGCATCTTCTCCTCGACGCGGATGCGGGAGCATAGGACGCCAATGCGCATCTACTCCCCCCAATCCTCTTCTTCTTCGGGCGCGAGTTCCAAGGTCGGCGGCTCCAGGCTGGTCACTTCCAGCTCCGAGCCACACTCGTCACAGGTGAGAATCTCGCCGACGACAGTCTTGGGGCCAAGTTGAATCTCGGCCCCGCATTCAGGGCACTCAGCGGTGTTCATGGGTCAGTTCCTCCTCAAGTATGGGATGCGCTTTGGTGATGACGTGATGCGTGAAACGTGATGCGTGAGACGAGATCGGCGCACATGGCCGCGCGCTCATCTCCAATCTCTAGTCTCCAATCTCTCTATCACCGCCCGCGTCACCTCGCCCGTCGTGGCCGTCCCGCCCAGGTCGGGGGTTCGAACATCTGCCCCGAGCGTCGCATCGACGGCGGCGCGGATACGCCCGGCGTGGGTGGTCTCGCCCAGGCGGTCGAGGAGCAGGGCCGCCGATAGAATCGCGCCGATGGGGTTGGCGACACCCTGACCCGCGATATCGGGGGCGGAGCCGTGGACCGGCTCGAACACGGCGACAGCGGGGCCGAGGTTCGCCGAGGGCGCGACGCCCAGGCCGCCCACCAGCCCGGCGGCGGCGTCGGACAGAATATCGCCGAACAGGTTGGTCGTCACAATAACGTCGAAGCGGGCGGGGTCCTTGACGAGCCACATAGCCGCCGCGTCTACCAACATTTCGCCCACGTCGAGCATGGTGTAGGCGGCGGCCACCTCGCGCACGGTGTCGCGGAACAGGCCGTCGGTGATACCCAGAACGTTGGCCTTGTGGACGATGGTCAGCCGGGCGCGGCCCGCCTCTCGCCCTGCCGCCCGTCGCGCCGCCGCCTCGCACGCCGCGCGGGCGATGCGCTCCGACGCAGCGCGGGTAATGACACGCTCGGCGATGGCCGTGTCACCGTCGCGCCGCTCGCGCCCACTGTACAGGCCCTCGGTGTTCTCGCGGAAGATGACGAAGTCCAGCCCTGGCCGGCTGTCGGGTACAGGCAGCGAGCGCGTGGGCCGCACGTTGGCATACAGGTCGAAGGCGCGGCGCATCGCCAGGATGGGACTGCGGTAGCCCTCGACCTTGCGCAGCGGCGACTGGGTCGCGCCGAACAGGGCCACGCCGCAATGGCGCACGGCATCGACCGTCGCATCGGGCAAAGCCTCGCCCGTGCGCTCGAAGCAGCCCCAACCGGCGTCGGCAGGGACGAACTCAATGGGCAGCCCCGTCGCCGCCAGCGCCTCGGCCGCGGCCGGTATCACTTCCTGCCCGACGCCATCGCCGGGGATGAGACACACACGGTACGACACAAGTTCTCCTTCGGGGAGACTAGAGATTAGGGATTGGAGACTGGGGAGAATTCGGCTTTCCGGCGCCAATCTCTACTCTCCAATCTCTAATCTTCTTCATGCTTCCTGACCTTCCAGATGTTCTCGGCGGGCCAGCGGCGCGACCAGGCCAGGTTCCAGCCGTAGGTGGTGGTGGCATCCTCGGCCGGGCGTAGCTCGATGAGGTCCTCGACCACGAGGCCGTTGGCGCGGAACAGGCGTATCCAGTCGCCGTAGGCCAGATTGTAGCTGACGCCCTCGGCGTCGTCCCAGGCATGGCGGTCGAAATAGTCGCGGTGCAGGCCACTGTCCACATCGTCCAGCGCCTCGTTGAAGCACGTCTCCCACCAGATGCTGCTCATGTTGAAGGCGAGCCGGCCGCCGGGCCGTAGCAGCCGCGCCGCCTCGGGCACGGTGTGGTACGGGTCGGCCCACGACATCGCGCCGTGGTCGCAGAAGAC
>JAHCIE010000580.1 GCA_026129385.1 Anaerolineae bacterium | reverse complement strand
TCCAGGCGCTACGCGCCGGGGGGGAGCTGGTCGAGGGCGAAGCCACCCCCCTCGTCGAGCGGGGTGACTCGCTCCTGATCCGTGGCCGGCGACAGGCGAACGGCCCGCCCCGCCCATAGCGGTTCCACGTCCCCCACGGTGTATACCAGCCCGTTGATAGCGCCGCGTGATGCTGTCTTCGCCGCCGTAATATCCAGGGCAACGACCAGGTCCTCGGCCTCGTACAGGCGCTGGTCGCCGTCAGTCACGCCGCGCACACCCAGCAGCGCGCCCCGTGGGTGCGGCGGGATGAGGGTGGCGATGACCCGCCGCATCTGCTCGGCCAGCGTCGCTTCGACCACGATTTCATCGGCCATGAAGGCGCGCAGGGCATGAAGCTCGGCGCTACAGCGGGGGCACAGGCGCAGGTGAGTCGCGATGGCGACCCGCTCGGCCGTGGGCAGCCAGCCCAGCTGATACTCACCCAGGTCCTGGGGTGGTGGGCAATCGAAGCGATACAGACTCTGGCGTAGGCCGCGCTCGGTGGCGGCGTATTCTTGCGCCACGGCCACGCACGTCGGACAGGCCTGAATCAGCGCCGCGACGCGCGGCGGAGCGTCGCCATCGACAAAGGCCAGAATATCTTCCCCCGCAATCGATTCTTCGTGTGTATGGCTCATGCGCGGTTCCCCCTCTCAGCTTTCACTAGAGAGAACGCGCGTGCGCGTAAAATTCGCATATTCATCCTAGAAAAGCTCGAATCTCGTCACTACGCCGCAGTCGCTCCAGGACATTGCGCTTGATACGATACACATCCGCGACACTCGCGTAGTGCTCGGGATAACGAGCCTGAATCTCCCCCGGCTTGAGGTCCAGCACAAACGACAGGTACACCACCAGCTGCTCTACGTCATCCTGTAGCTCAGCCTGAATCGATTGCCAGAAGTGACTCGCCGTCGACGCGCCTAAGGCCACGCCTTCCACATCCAGCGGAGCAGCCATCTCCACGGCATCGTCCATGGGGGCCACGTGCTGGGCGTCGCTGGCGCGCGCCTCGTCCATCAGACTACTATGGGCGCACATCTTGAGGTAGCGCAGGATAGCAGCCAGATTGGGAAACATGCCAAATCGATCCGGCGACACAGCCCTCCAAAAGCGGGCGAAGGTCTCGTTGACCCAATCGTCGTCGCTCTCGTTGATCAGAGCACGCGACGGATGGTGGCGCACCCAGGCCAGGACGATGCGCCGATACTGGACGACGACCCGCTCCCAGGCCTGGCCGTCGCGGGCGGCTACCGCGCGCCGGAACAACTCGAAGCAGCAGTCGCCCTCGCCCCCCTCGCGTCGCAGGTAACGGGCCGTCTCCTCCTGGCACTGGTCGGCCAGGCTGGTGACCGACAGCCCCCTTACGTCCATATCGCCATCCCCTACCAACCGGCGCGAGGGTAGCTGCCCAGCACGCGCACAAAGCTGGCATACTCTGCTAGATGGTCGAGGGCCTTCAGGCAGCGCGGCTCGGCCATGCTGCCCGCGAAATCCAGGTAGAAGTAGTACTCGAAGGGCTTGCCTTTCAGCGGGCGCGACTCGATCTTGGTGAGGTCAATGTCGCGCAGCGCGAACACCGACAACGCCTTGAACAGGCTGCCCGGCACGTTCGCAGCGGCGAACACCAGCGACGTCTTGGCCGGCATGTCCACCCTCGGTGGCGGCGATGCCTCCCGGCTGAGAACCAGGAAGCGCGTGAAGTTCTCCTGGTCGTCCTCGATACCGGCCATGAGAATCGTCATCCCGTACACCTCGGCCGCGCGGCGGCTGGCGATGGCCGCCCCATCGCGGATGCCCTGCTCGCGGAGCAGCTTGACGCTACCCGCCGTGTCGTAGGTCGGCACACGTTCCAGCCCCAGGCGATCGATAGCCCCCTCGCACTGGGCTAGGCCCTGCGGGTGAGAATAGACCCGCCGCACGTCCGCCACATCGACCCCCGGCAGGACAATCAGGTTGTGCACGACCCGCAGATTCACCTCACCGACGATAGTGAGCTGGTGGCGCAGCAGCAGGTCGTAGTTCCGATGGATGGAACCACCGAGGGAGTTCTCGATGGGCACCACACCCTGGTCACACGCGCCGTCGACCACCGCGCGGAACACATCGTCGAACTCAGCACAGGGGACCGGCTCAATCTCGGTGGGGAAATAGTCGATCGCGGCGGCCTCGGAAAACGCGCCGCGCTCACCCTGGAACGCGACGCGCAGGGCCGGCTGAGGTTGGAAGGGTGTAGTCATGATGCTCATCCAAGGGATAGAATCAGTCGCCCTCGCTAGGCTTGGTGGCCGTC
>JAHCIE010000058.1 GCA_026129385.1 Anaerolineae bacterium | reverse complement strand
GCCGTGGGGCCACCGACCGCCGTGGTGGGGTGACGCGCCGCCGTCGACGCCCGTGCCGCAGACGGAGACCAGTGAGAGCGGCCCCAAACCGGCGGCGTGGGTGTAACCCAAGCAGACCTGACAGGTTTCTAGAAAACCTGTCAGGTCTGGAGTCGGGGATTATGAACGCGCTTGTTCTTGTTGTTGACGACGAGCCGAAGATCGTGAAGCTGGCGCGGGACTACCTGGAAGGGGCGGGCTTCGGCGTCATCTCGGCCGGCGACGGGCAGACGGCGCTGGCGCTGGCGCGGCGCGAGCGGCCCGACCTGGTCATCCTCGACCTGAACCTGCCGCGCCTGGATGGGCTGGACGTGGCCCGCGAGCTGCGTCGCGAGTCCAGCGTGCCTCTCATCATGCTGACGGCGCGTAGCGAGGAGACCGACCGTCTCATCGGCCTGGAGCTTGGTGCGGACGACTACATCACGAAGCCCTTCTCGCCCCGCGAGTTGGTGGCGCGGGTGCGCGCCGTGCTGCGGCGGGTACAGGGCGGCGTGCGCAGCGACGGCGTGCTGCGCGTCGGCGACCTGAGCATCGACCTGAACGGCCACCATGTCGAGCGCGGCGGGCAGCCGGTGCGACTCACCCGCAGCGAGTTCACCCTGCTCGCTGCCCTGGCGCGCAGCCCCGGCCAGACCTACACCCGCGAGCAACTCCTGGATCGCCTGCACGGCATCGTCTACGAGGGCTACGACCGGAGTATCGACAGCCACATCAAGAATCTGCGGCGCAAGCTAGAGCCGGACCCCCTCAACCCCCCCTACGTGCTGACCGTGGACGGCGTGGGCTCCCAGTTCACCGACGAGGCGGAGCCATCGCGAGCTACTGGCCCGGCGGGCGATAGTGGGGGACCTTCTTGGTGGCTGCGTCGACCTCTTCCGCCGTCAACAGGACCGTGGTCTTGACGGCGACCTCGCCGCTGGCGGCGGCAGTCAAGGCAGCGGCGGCCATCGACGCCGCGTCGGGAAGCTCGAGGATTATGTACACGTCCGTGTCGCCGAAGGCGAAGTACATCGCCTCCACCCGCCCACCGAGGGACTCCGCCAGCCGGTCGACGGCGGCGCGGCGGCCCGTGCCGCCGGCCTTGCGCAGGCCCGCGATGCCTGCCCCGACCAAGTTGGCCTGTACCAGATACTTGGGCATGCTTATCCTCCTGGGTCAGCGGGTGCGCCGTCAGGGCGCGACGGTGGAATCGATAAACGAGGACTCATTGTACCCGGTCCTCGGAACCCGTCAAGGCAGTGGCTGAGATACCCCATCACGCCGGGGCGCTCGCGATGCGCGCCTGCTCGCGCCGATGGTCGGGCGCGAACAGGGCGATGTTTCGCTCGATCGCACCAACCTGCGCCTGCACCGCCGCCGCGCCCACGCCGATCGGGGCGTAGACCACGTACAGCGCGTGGGTCGTCGCTGCCGAGATGGGCGAGCGGTCGTCCTGCCCGTAGAGGATGGTGCAGGCGATACCGTCGGCGTCGCGCATCACCATGTCGCCCGCCCGTAGCGCCTTGCGCGCCCCGCCCATCTGGCTGAACGTCTCGTCGTCGCGCGTGACGTCGATGACGACCGGCGGCGCGAGTCGCGCGACATCGTGCCCCGCCGCGAGGGTCAGCGTGTCCAGCTCGGCGGCAAAGTTGGCATCGACCAGGGGCGAGACACTCGGCAACGGCTTGCCTCTCAGGGCGACGGACTCGACCTGGAGCAGGACGTGGTAGGTCTTGCCGAAGCGCTTGTAGTAGTTCCAATAGGCGGCCATGACCGGCAGCGCCAGAAAGTCGGCGCGCGTGTAGCCCGCGTACTGCCGTCGTAGGCGCTCGGCCACCGCTTCCTTCTCGGCGTCGAGGGCCGACGGTCGCGGCGTGTTGTCCACCCTCGATACTTCCAGCAGCCCGATATGCGCGCCGGGGAAGGCGTCGCGCCAGGCCGGCGTCACCTGAATGTCGAGCATGGTCCCTCCCTGGTGACTCACGGTGGGGCGCGGGGCGCGAGGCGGGCGGCGGTGGCTTCGGCGTGGGCGGCCAGGTCGGGGCGGCCCTGTTCCCGCCACCAGAAGGCATAGTTGCCCAGTTCGTCGCGGGCTTCGGGGATGTCGGCCAGCAGGGGCGCGGCGCGATCGGGCTGCCCTGCCCAGGCGTAGCAATAGCCCAGCGACTTCTGGACGCCGCGATGCCCGCCGTCGACAGCGCGGGCCTGCTCCAGGTAGGCGCAGGCGGCGGGGAAGTCGCGGCGCAGCAGGTAGATCAGGCCCAGGCGGTGGTTGGCGGTGCGGTTGGCGGGGTCGTAGGCCAGGGCCGCCTGGAAGCGCGCCTCAGCCGCCGCCAGCTCGCCGACGCGGCGGCCATCGTCGAAGCTCCCCGACGGGAAGCCGCGCAGCTCGACGCGGGCCATGTCCACCGCGCCCAGGTCGGCGTGCCAGGCGGCCAGCCACGTCGAGCGGGTGGCGACGGCGGCGACCAGCAGCACGGCCACGACCGCCGCGCCCGCCCACAGCCAGCGGCGGCGCGCCGTGGGAGACAGGCCGGTCGGCGGCGTGGCGCGCAGGACGCTGGGGGCGGCGACGCCATAGCCCGCCAGGGCGGCGGCGTAGCCCGGCATGAGGAAGGCGAGGAAGGCGAGGGGCGCGGTGGCCTGGTTATAGACGATGTTATCCACGAGGCTGTGGATGAGAATGACCATCAGGCTCGTCAGCGTCGCCCACCACAGGGGCAGGCTCCAGATGGGCCGGCGTGGCCGGATGAGAGCGGCGAGGCTCAGGGCATAGACGGCGACAAAGGCCAGCGCGCCGAGGATACCCTGCGCGATGGCGATGTCGAGGTAGACGTTGTGGGCGAAGGGAAGAACGTAGAAGGGCACGACCTGGATGTAGTGGGCGTACAGCCCAGGGAACGCGGCCAGGCCCGCGCCGGTGAAGGGGAAGTCCCCGGCGAGACGCGCCCCGGCCAGGGCCACCTCACCGCGCGGCGTTGAGCTATCGCTGCCACCCATCAGGCTGAACAGGCTGGCCAGTCGGGTAGGCATGAGAGCCACCATCGCCACCACAATGAGAAGGGTCACTCCCAGCCCGATGCCGACGCGGCGAGACAGGCGTGGCGCACTGTCGCCGCTGCGTACCCTGGTCAGCGCCCACCAGGACGCCAGGACGGCCGCCGTCGTCAACGCGATGGTGGCTCCGCGCGAAGTGGCCAGCACGAACGCCAGCGCGCACACCAGGATAGCCGCGCCGAGGGTTGCGGCCAGGGCCAGCCGCCGCCCTTGCCAGGCGCGCCAACCTAGGATGCCCAGAAACGGCCCGAACATCGCGATGAGGCCGGCGGCGACATTGTGTTGGAGGCCGGGCAGGGGCAGAGCGGGGCGTCCCTGCATCCAGGCGAGCGCCAGTTGGTTCAACGGGGCGATCTTGGCGGGGTCCTGCCGCCAGTCGTTGGTCAGCAGGAAGTAGACGGCCGCGCCGACGGCGAAGACGGCGAAGACGGGTGCGAGGGCGCGCAGGTTGGCGGGTGGCTGGCGCAGCAAGGCGTAGAAGAGCAGCGCGCTCCCGACGAGGAGCCACCACGCCTGCCGGGCATCCGGTGGCGTGTAGCTGGCCCATACTCCGACCGCCGCTGTGACCAGGAAGATCAGCAGGGGGATATCGAAGGGGGTGAAACGCCACGGCGCGCGGCCCGCCAGCAGGTAGGCCGCCCAGGGCAGCAGGGCGATGGGCAACGCCAACCAGCCGACCTGGGGGGCCACCAGCCAGACGAGAATCGCGGCGGCAGCCAGCCCCAGATCGACGAAGCCGAAGACTCGATTGTCCAGCCAATGCGCCATAGCAGACCGCTCCGTGGCAGCGAGGGAGCCGTCTGTTATGATAAGGGGCGACCGTCGGCCTGTCAATCGCCGCAAGGGCAGGAACCCGCCGGGCGTCGGCGCGGGGGCCACGTTGCCGCCAAGGACCCGGCGGGGGTTATCGCCACGGACGAGGGCGGCCACGGGGGGCCACCCCAACCCATAATCCCGTCCGCGTTCATCCGCGTTCGTCCGCGGCCCATTCCCTTGGGCCACGGGGGGCCACCCCAACCCCATCGTCGCCGGGGCAGGCTGCCGCCGGGGGCGACGGGGGCTAGCGGTCGAGGGTCTTTTCGATGCGCGTGTCGGGGATGAACCAGATCAGGGCGATGATGACGTACAGGCCGCACGCAATCCAGGGGTTGACGAAGGCGAGGGGCACGGCGGCGATGGCCAAGGTGATGGACACCTTACCCTTCGTGTCGCGGCCGATGGCCATCGCCAGCCGGGAGGTGGGGCCGTGGGCGGCGATCAATTCGCGGGAGAGGATGATGTAAGCAATGGCATCCAGGGTGAGGACGATGCCGTAGGTGGCGACGGGCACAGTGGCGAAGCCCGTCCCCCCCACCCAGGCAGTGACGAAGGGAATGATAGACAGCCAGAAGAGAAGGTGTATGTTGGCCCACAAGATGCGACCGTTGACCCGCTCGGCGGCCTGTAGCATATGGTGGTGGTTATTCCAGTAGATGCCGATGAACACGAAGCTCAGAACGTAGCTCAGGAAGACCGGCAACAAGGGGACCAGCGCTGCGAAGGTGGGTTCTTCGGGCGGGCGAAGCTCCAGGACCATGATGGTGATGATGATGGCGATGACGCCATCGCTGAAGGCTTCCAGGCGACCCTTGCTCATAAGAGAAGAGTTTAGACAGGATTAACAAGATTGACAAGATCAGACGTAGCGACTCCTACGGCGACGCCTACCCCCACCAGCACGGCGACCGAGGGGCCTACCCCGACCGTCACGCCGGCGGTGACGGAGACACCTGATCCGCTGTCCCATCATCTGTACCTGCCCCTGCTGTGGCGGCGGGAGTGAGGCCTCCTCGCCCTCAACCTCGCGCGGGCGGCATCCTCGTAGGGGCCGCCCTTACGCATGTCATTGCATCCCCGTGGGGTGGCTCCTACGACGCGCGGCTCGTGCAGGCGACGCTCGATCTCGTCGGCGTCGACCAGTTCACCGCAAACTTGAAGGCCAGCGCGGCGGCACCTCGCTGTCGGTGGCCCAGCCCCGCTTCCACCATGTCGCCTAACGCTTGCACAATCAGATTGGCCGCGCGCGCAGCGTCAGGTTATCCTCACGCGGTTGAGGTCGGCGGCCGTCAACGCAGGCCCAGGTCGGCCTCGCCCTGGATGACGGGCAGATAGGACAGGCGGCCGAGGACCTGGGCGCGCAGGGCGGCGACGGCCAGCAGGTCGCCGACAATCCACTGGAAGGCGCGCTGCCGCTGGGCGAAGTGACGGTAGGTCGGCTCGTTGGCCTGGCGGGCGGTGGCCTGGGTCGCCCCCTCGGGGTCGCTCAGAAAGTGGGGCGGAGCGGCGGCGCCGACGGCGATCATCTGGCACCAGCGCCTTGCCGTCGGCCTCCACGTCGTCGGCGGCGATGGCGGGCTGGACAGCGGCCCACTTTTCGGCCTCGCCGTGGACGATGATGGAGCCTTCGCGGGGCGGCTGATTGTACTTCTGGCGCGTGGCGGCCACGGCCTGGTCGGGCACGGTGACGTCCCACATGAAGGCCGACTTGAGGCGGTTCACCCGCACCCGCCCCTCCAGCCAGTCGCGGTAGCGGCGCAGCCAGACGAGGATGGGGCCGAGGTCGCCCTCACCGCGCGTCGCGCCGACGGGACGGTTGACGGCGTAGTGGAGCATGACCGGCTCGTCGGGGGCGAGGTCAGGGTGGTCAGGCGCACTTCCAGTAACGGCCCTCGGCGTCGCCCGGGCGCAGCTGCCAGTAGCCCAGCTCGGCCTCGTAGTCCTCGGGGTCGGTGTCGACGGCGCGAATGCTGGCGGCCGGGACGAGGCGCACGTAGCTGAGGCCGTCGGCAGGGTTGGGGAAGAGGATGGCGAACAACTCGCCCGCGCGGGTCAGCTCGTCGCACAGGGCGCGGGCGCAGATCGAGGCGGTTGGGCGATGCGTCCAAAGCGGCGCGTGAGATCGGCCAGCTCTGGCGAAGCCGTGGCGACAACGGTCATGCCGTCGCCGAAACGACGTAGTCGGTGGTCAACTGCACGATGCGGCGGGCCGGGGTTCACGCGCCACGCCTCAGGGCGTCGCGCAGATCATCGGCGCGGCTCCGTCCAGGTGCGGTCGGCGGGGGTCGCGCCACCCGCCACCTGCGCCCACCAGCGGTCATCGACGACCTGGACGGCGTGCTGGACGCGGGCGGTGATGATGTCGCCGAAGAGGCGGTCGGCAAGGCCGGTGCGAAAGTCGGTCAGCCATTGGGACGGTGCTTGAGTTGCTCATGGAAATCTCCTGTGGGAAGCGAGATGAGAGATTAGGGATTGGAGATTAGCGATTGGGGATTAGACAGTCTCCAATCCCCAATCGCTAATCTCTCATCTCTAGTATCCCCCCGCGTCTACATCCGCCAGCGTGTCGCCCGCCTCCGCCACCGCGCTGACCGCGTGGCCCCAGGCGCGGCGATCGTCCAACGGCGCACAGGGCGGCAAACGGCAGCAGGTCGTCGTGGCCGCGCGCGGCGAGGCCGTCGTAGCGCGGCGTCTCCCACACGCCCCAGCGCAGGCCGTCGTGGCCGGTCGCCTCGAACTCGCAGGCGGCGACCTCGTACCAGAACTGGCGCGTGTCGGGCGCGCGTCGTCGGCGTAGTCCTTCAGGCGGCCCGTGTCGACCAGGGCTTGCAGCCGCCAGCCAAGGCTCGACTTGGTGGCCGCGTTGAGGGTGACAGGCACGACGCGCGGGCCGAGGGCGCGGGCGAGGAACTGGGCCAGTCCCGCCCCGATGCCCGTGGCATCGACGACGACATGGGCGGCCCGCCAGTGGTGAGCCAGGTCCACCAGCTGGCCGTAGAGGCTGGCGTGACCGACGCCAAGCCACAGCCGGCGGTCAACGATGCGATACAGCGGCAGCCCCAGGATCGGGTCGGGCGCGGCGTCGGTGTCGACCTCGACCACGGTCAGGGCCGTCGCGTCGCGGCGGGCGTTATCGTGCGGTCCTCACCACGTTCACGGCGCGGCCGAGCCGCGCCCACCGACATCGACGAGCAGGGCGTAGACGTGGCCGGGCGCGGGCGCGACGCCTGGCGCGGGTGTGTCCCGCGCAGGTGCGCCTGACGGGCGCTGGCCGGGAACAGGCCGCCCTCGCCCTGAATCTCCTCCAGGTAATACTGGGAGCGTACCAGGGGATGCTCGCGGCCCAGGCGCGCCACCTGGTCGGCCACGTGGCGCGCGTAGGCGGGAACCTCGGCGGCGACCACGTCGGCGTCGTAGACGAAGACACGCCGCACGCCGTCGCTGGCCTCCTGCTCGCGCAGTTGGCGCGCCACGCAGGTCCAGCAGGGTGCGGTCGGTCCAGGCCGTGCGCCCAGAAGACGGTGGTGGCGTGGGTACTGGCGGCCATCGGCACGAAAGTCGCGCTGCCACTTGGCAGGGTCGACAGCCCCTGGGCCTCATCGCACTCCAGGAGCAGGCTGGCCGTCGCGCCAACGACGTTGGCAGACGGGGCGGCGGACAGGAAGATGCAGCGCGCCTTGCCGAACTCCAGAATGTGGCTCTCACGGCGGCGCAGGTGGCTTGGAAAGGGGAAGCGCTCTTGCAGGCGTAGGCGACTATTGAGGGTCTGCGGGCGGTAGGTGGGGCTGGCCTTGACGATCTGCCCACCATGACGCCGCGCAGGACGAGAAGGTAGGCCTCGATGAGCGCGCTGAGTTCGTTCTTGCCCGCCTGGCGGCTCATCGGCACGGCGAAGAGCCGGCCCGCGCCGCGCAGCTGAATCCAGGATGGCCGCGCCGACGCTCGCTGGTAGGCGCGTAAGGACTACGCCGCACCTCGGCGGCGAAGCGAAGTGGGTGAAACTGTCCACTTGTTCATGCGCCGCTCCCCAGTCACGTATCCCACTCAGCCACCCACCCACGAATGACCGTCTCGATCACCAGCGCCACAATCCCGCCGACCATCGGGCGTAGCAGCCACTTCTGGCCGTCCTCAACCGCGCCAGACGGTCCTCACCGCCCAGCCCCAGTCGCTATCAGGGCTGGGGCGGCCGACTCCGCCGCCGCCGCGCGCAGCGTCGCCGCAACCGCTGCTCGCCGCTGCGGGGGCGTCACCTCGTGGCGCACCGGCCGCCGTGCCTGGTTCGCTGTCGGCTCGCCACGATCCCATCCCGTCTCGGTGCGTAGCTCGTCCAGAGGCCTGGGCAATCAGCGCCCACCAGCCCGTCGGCGGCCTCCCCTGCAGGCGCGGCGGTCGCGCATCCAGTCGCTAACCGCCCCGCCGTCAGCGAGTACAGCTCCGCAAGCGCATCAGTCCTCGGACGGCGGGGCGCCGCCCGCCGCCACATGGGCCAGTTGCTCGCCGATGTGGCGCTGCCACACCGCCAGCCCGCCAACCACCTCATCGATACTGGCCTGGATGGCGAGGCGAAACATCGGCGCAATGCCTGTCGCGGCGGCGCGGGCGTGTGCGGGGCGCGGTGCCGCCAGCAGCGTCCGCCGTCGGCCCGCACCGCCGCCTGGCGTTGCGCCGCCGGGCAGCGCCGCCCCACAGCGAACGGCATACACCACCTCCTCTAGAAATCGCGAGACGACCCGCCCCTCCCGCGAGGGAGAGCCGCGCCGCCTCGGAGGGTTTCCGTCAGCGTCACCCGGAGACACCGTCATTATAGCACATACGTTCTATATCAGTCAAGGGGATTGGCAGGCTGGGAATGGATCAGGGCATACTTTTGCCGGCGAGGCTCGACCAAAGCCGAAGGACGAAGGCCAATCCTAGAGGCATTGGTCCTTCGTCCTTCGTTCTCTCGGTCAAGAAAAGCGAAGCCCTCAGTGAGTCCTTCGATAGCTACGGCGCCCGGTCACTAATCCCGATCTAACGTGCTGGAGTGCGCCACAATCAACTCGTTGTGAGTTATCGTTCGCGCTCTACTCGGTTACCTAGGTCCTCCCGAGTAGCAGGCAGGCGGCCTTTTTCCTAAGGCGGGCTGCTCCAGTGGTCGAGTGTTGCTCGAACCCGCTTCCCTTTGTGTGGCCCAACAACGTCTGCTGTTGTTCGCACTCCCCTCGTGGTTACCCGGACCCTCGAGAGGCATTCAGCTTCCCCTTTCCCTGAGGAAACCGCTCCAGGAGGCTGTTCTATTCGCGAGCCATGGAGCTATGTACTTTGTCCACTGAGGACTTCTACTCTCCTTATACCATTTCTGAGGCGGCATGTCAAGGGCCGTCCGGCCGGCGCGACCGCCTTGACCATAATGGTGGGACGGCGGACCAGATTTCGCATCGTGCAGGATGATTTGGCGCGTTGCCGCAGCGGTTGCAGCCCAGAATCCCCATCCAACGGACAGGACCAGGCCCGCCCAGTGGCGATTGAAACTGATGCGTCGAGTTTTGGCGCGCCGCGTCAATGCCTTGACGACCGACGAGCGCGGCCTATCCTTGCAGCCATAATGAACCGACCGAGCCATTCGGCTTGAAGGTGAGGGCGATGGGCGCGCAACGTGAGGCGTGAGGCGTGAACCACGTCGAGCGTTCCCACGTTCCACGCCTCACGTTTCAGGAGGTAAGTAGGGATGCCCCTCGAACCGGGCTTGAGCCACGAGACGACCCGCGTCGTCGCGCCGGAGGATACGGCGCAGCACATCGGCAGCGGCAGCATTGCCGTCCTCGGCACGCCGATCATGATTCTGTGGATGGAAGAGACGGCGCTCGCCGCCGCCCAGCCCTGGCTGGCGGAGGGGCAGACCACGGTCGGCACGCGGGTTGACGTGCAGCACCTGGCCGCGACGCCCCTGGGCGGCCGGGTGCGGGTGCAGGCCGACCTGGTCGAGGTGAAGGGGCGGCGGCTGGTGTGGCGCGTGACGGCCGACGACGAGCACGAGCGGGTCGGCGAGGGCAGCCACGAGCGCTACATCATCGACGTGGCGCGCTTCAAGGAGCGGCTGGCCGCCAAGCAGCGGGGCGCGTAGCGGCGCCTTGCCCTAGTCGGGTAGATTCTCAATCGCGACCGGCTCGATGGCCTCGGCCAGGTCGATGTCGAAGACCCGCGCGTAGAAGTACAGCTCAGCTTCCAGGGCGCGCTTGATGTTCTCGGCGCGGCGGAAGCCGTGCTGCTCGCCCTCGAAGGGCACGTAGGCGACCGGGATGCCCTTGGCGCGCAGGGCGTCCACCATGCGCTCCGACTGGTTGGGCGGCACGACCCGGTCCTCCAGCCCCTGGAAGAAGATCATCGGGCAGTTGAGGCGCTCGGTATGGTGGATGGGCGAGCGCGCCACATACAGCCGCGCGGCCACGTCTGGGCCGCCGATGAGAGAGTGGTTGTAGCGCGACTCGAACTTGTGCCCCGGATCGTCGAGGCCCGCCAGGTCGGATACGCCGAAGTGGCTGGCCCCCGCCTTGAACACGTCGTGGAACGTCAGCGCGCACAGAGTGGTATAGCCGCCCGCGCTGCCGCCGCGAATCACCAGGCGGTCCGGGTCGACACGACCCTGCCCGGCCAGGTAGCGCGCGCCCGCGATGCAATCCTCGGTGTCCACGATGCCCCACTGGCCGTTGAGCCGCCGCCGGTACGCCGTCCCGTAGCCGGTGCTGCCCCCATAGTTGACGTCGAGGACGCCGAAGCCGCGGCTGGTCCAGAACTGCGTGCCCAGGTCGAGCCGGGCGCTGGTCGCGCCGGTCGGCCCGCCGTGGCTGATGACGATGAGGGGCGGCCGCTCGTCGGGTGGACTCGTGTAGTCGGGGTTGGTGGGCGGGTAGTAGAAGCCGAAGGCGGTGCGGTCGCCGCTGGTCGGGAACTCGATTACCTCCGGCTCCGACAGGTAGCGCGGGTCGATGCTCACCGGCGCTGGCTCGCGCAGCGTCTCGAACGCCCCCGTCGCGGGCGTCCATTGGACGATGCGCGGCGTCTGGCGCGGTGAGGCGGCGGCGAAGACAACGCGGCCGGGCGTGGCGCGCAGCGAGGCCATGTCGGTGTAGGGCGTGTCGATGGGGGTGAAGGTGCGGGCCGCCGTGTCCAGGACGCCGAGCCTGCTCACCCCGCGCTCGATGGACAGCGTCGCCAGGCGATTCTCGGACAGGAAGCCGTAGGTGGACACGCCCAGGCTCCACAGGGGCACGCCGAACTCGGCCTCGGCCGGCCATAGGGCGTCGAGCCCGCCGTCGCGCCAGCGGTACAGGTTCCACCAGCCGTCGCGGTCGGAGACGAAATGCAGCGCGCCCCACGGCGACCAGTCGGGGATGATGACCGACTCGGTCGGCCCGCCCGCGATGTGCTGCCCCTCGCCCAGCGAGCCGTCGGCCTGGACGGGCGCGACGTACAGGTCCGTCCCATCCCAGGGCATGTTGGGATGACGCCACTCAACCCAGGCCAGTCGCCCGCCGTCGGGGCTGAGGCGCGGCGCGGCGTAGAAGTCGGCCCCCTCGGCCAGCAGCGTCCCGCCCTCGGCGTCGCCGTCGAGCCTGACGCTGACCAGGGCGTTGACCGGCTCGCGGCCCGCGTCGCGGTGGTCCTCGCGCACGGCCAGGACGCGCCGCCGCCGCAGGTCGATCCCCAGGTCGGCGTAGCGCAGGGGCAGGGGGGGCGTGATGGGCTGGGGTGTCTCGCCGGGCTTGTGGCGGTAGAGACGCTGGTCGGCGTAGTTGGCGAAGACGACCACGCCGCCCGCCACGGCAAACGCCCCGCCGCCGTACTCGTGGACGGTGGTGCGGGCGTTGAAGCCGGGCGGCGTCACAGTCTCGACCGTGCCATCGGCGCGGCGGCGCAGGATGACGCTGCGGCCCTGCTCGCGCGGGCGTGGCTCGCTCCAGTAGATGTCGTCGCCGTCAAGCTGGATAGACAGCGCGCTGAGGCGCAGCGTGCCGCCAGCGGCCAGGTCGCCGCTGATGGGGGACTGCCAGGAGCCGTAGGGGGCTGAGGTGGGCATAGAGACTCCGTTAACCGCTGGGCGGCGTGGTCCAGGTTTGCACGACCTGCCAGGTGAGGTCGCGCAGGTTCAGGGCGAGTTCGAGGCGGTCGGTGTTGGGCAGCATGACCAGGACGTGCCGGTAGGGGACACCGTCGCGCTCCGCGTTCCACTGGCGGCCCACTTCCACCACGCGCTGCTCGCGGCCGCGCCAGACGACGATGATAGGCCGCAGGCGGCCGTCCTTCTCTAGACGCGCCTCCACCTGGACAGGTTCGTGGCTCATGGGGGTAACTCTCCTCGCACATAGCGGGCCGCGAGGGACAGGGCCGCCTCGGCCGATTGGGCCTTGATGGCGGCGCGGTCGCCCGGCCAGACGTGACGCTCGACCCACTCGCCGTCGGGCGCAGCCAGGGCGATGTAGGTCAGGCCGACCGGCTTGTCGGGCGTGCCGCCACCCGGCCCCGCGATGCCCGTCACGGCCAGGGCCAGGTCGGCGTGGAAGGCGGCGCGCGCCCCCTGGGCCATGGCGCGCGCCGTCGGCTCGCTGACCGCGCCGTAGGCGACCAGGGTCGCCAGGGGTACACCCAGTAGCCGCTGCTTGGCGTCGTTGGAGTAGGACACCACGCCGCCCAGGAAATAGGCCGACGACCCGGACACGTTGGTCAGGCGGTGGGCGATGAGGCCGCCGGTGCACGACTCGGCGGTGGCGAGGGTCAGATTACGGTCGCGCAGGGCAGCGCCGAGGGTTTCTTCGAGGGTCATGGCGGGTAGTGGTCAGTAGTCAGTAGTCAGTAGTCAGTGGTCGGTGGTCAGTGGTCAGTAGTCAGTAGTCAGTGGTCGGTGGTCAGTGGTCAGTAGTCAGTAGTCAGTGGTCAGTAGTCAGTAGTCAGTGGTCGGTGGTCGGTGGTCAGCCGTCTGAGCGGTCCCACTGACCACTGACCACCGACGACTAACCACTAGCCGGGTAGCTCCAAGAGCCACAGGTTGCGATCTTCGGCGTTGACGAAGACCACCTTCTTGCCATCGGGCGACAGGGACCAATCGCCGAAGCCGATCTTGAAGGGCGTGAGCTTCGGGTCGGTCAGCGCGCGGCTCTTGCCCGTCGCCACGTCGTATTCGTAGAAAGTATGCGCGTCGGCGGCCTCCGCCTGCGGGATGTACAGCAGCTTGCCGGGCGCGCGCCACGCCGACGGCCCCCACCAGTCCAGCTTGCGGCGCTGCGTGCCGTCGGTGCGAATGAGCCACGCCCCATTCTGGGCCGGGTCGTCGTGGAAGGCCACGGTGTACAACAGCCACTGGCCGTCGGGCGACAGCGCGCCGCGCTGGATGCGCTCGCCGCGCACAATCTCCTTGACGCCCCCGTCGGCCAGGTTCATCACCGCCAGCGTCAATTCCTGGCTGTCCAGGCTAGGGCGGCCGCTGAGGAGCAGGCGCTGGCTGTCGGGGAACCAGCTCGCCCCCGCGCGCGTGCTGAGCCAGTTGCCGATGACGCGGGCGTCCGAGCCGTCGAGGTTAGCCAGCCAGATGCGCGTCTGGCGCTGCTCGAAGGGGCCTGTCGCCTGGGCCGTCACTGACCAGATGACCTTGGTGCGGTCGGGCGACAGGGTGACATTGCAGCCGGTGGGCGGCGTCGTGCCACAGCGGCCGGTGTTGATGCGGAACGTCGCCCCATCCTCAACCCGCTCGATGGTGGCGACGCCGTCGCCGCGCGTGACAATGTACTTGAAGTCGCCCGTGTAGCTGGCGATGCGGTCGCGGAAGACCTGGGGCCGGGGGTTCGCCTGGGTGACATCCAGGCCGTAGTA
>JAHCIE010000579.1 GCA_026129385.1 Anaerolineae bacterium | reverse complement strand
GGCTGCCGCCCGACGCCCCCGTCGTCCACGTCGAAAGTACAACCGTCTGGTTGTCCTGTTCGGCCAGAAGGCCAGCCAGACCCAGCGCCACCATAGCCGCCGCCGGGGGTAGCCAGCGCGCGACGCGGGGCCGCCGTGGTTGCAGGAGCGGCCAGGCCGCCGCGGCCGCCACAAACACGCCGATCAGAAGCAGGACAAGCATCGCATCCGTCTCAGGGGGTCGCCAGGGCGTCGAGGGCGCGAATCATATTCAGCTTCGATAAATGGCCTCGCGATACGTGCGTCATCATCCCCTCGGGGCCGAGCAAGGCGTCCCGAATCGCGCCCAGGGACTGCCCGCTCGCTTTGCGGCGCTGGATCTCGGCGCGTAACTCATCCCAGTACGCCAGCTTGCGCGCGATGGCCGCCGCCGGGTCCTCAACGACGCCCGCATGTCCGCAGAACAAAACGGTGGGGTGCAGAGCCGCCACGCAGCGCAGCGACTCGATGAGCGTGGCGAGATCTTCATCGACGCGCAGGTACTTGGCCCGCTCATGAATGAAAAGATCACCGCCAAAGACCCAGCCTTGCGTCGGCTCGACCAGCGCGGTGTGGTCGGGGCTGTGGCCGGGCGTGGGCATCACCGCAAAGGCGTATCGCTCGGTCGCGATGTGACTCACCGCCCGCGCTGGCGCTCCCTGCGCCTGGCCCCAGCTAAACTGACGATAGAGATGGATGGGCGGCGGCGCCAGCAAAGAGGCCACCGTCGCCGGCCCGGCCTGCGGCGTGAGGCCCAGGGCATCGTATAGGGCGCGATTACCGCCCGTATGGTCTTCGTGCTGGTGGGTGCAGTACACTTGTTCCACACCCTGATCGCGGGCGACAGCCACGATCTCGCAGCGGGTGCGGTAGGGACCGCTATCGATGAGCAACCCATCCACCACGTACACGCTGACCCAGAACACCGGTCGGCCGACAAGGCTGCGGCTCAGACTCACCCGAGTGACCGGCCCCCAGGGCTGGACACGGAGCATGATAGTTAACACCGATTCGTGGTAGCGGCGATGGGAACACCGCGCCGTGACGCGCCGCGTCTCAACGGCGAACGGCGCACGGGCGAAGTATAGGCGTCACCGCCAGTTGCGTCAACGTTTGAACCGGAGTAAGCTTAGCGACCACGGAGGTTACTATGACTGCCCCTCACCACGGCCCAATGGTCATCTCACGCGCTGGCTACGCCGCCCTGATGCGCGTCTTGCTAGAGCAAGACGATCTACGCATCACTGACATCGACAGCCAGCCGGTGGCCGTGGGTGGCCCCTCCGAGAATCGCTTCTATCGCGTCTGCCTCACCGCCGTGGGTGAGGCGGGCGAGGCGCGCATGAACGTGCTCCTCAAGGTTTTCCCTGAGCCAACCTGGATGGAGACCTGGAATACGCAGCTCGACGGCCCCACCGAGGTGGTGGCCCTGGAGAGCGACCTGCTGTCTAGTCTACCGGAAGGCATCGTCGATCCGACCATCGCCAGCGCCAGGGCGCGCGAAGGCAAGCCCGCCTGGACAATGGCGAGCGATGTCATTGCTGATCTGGGCCAGGCAGGGGGCATCGACGGCATGGACGGCGGAGACCTCAAGCTGGTGCTGCTGCGCCTGGCCGAGTGGCATGCGTTACACTGGGCAGCGCGCGAAGTCCTCGATTTCGTCTACCCCTGGCTCACGCGCCAGGCCGAGTGGCTCACAGCATCGGCGGGCGTATACGCGGGCGCCCTGCGCAGCGTGGTGGCGGCCGATCCGGCGGCCGCCCGTCTCACCGCCGCCTATCCCCAGGCCGGTCACGCGCTACGCAGCCTCTTCGCCGCCCTCTCCCCCGACGATCGCCACAGCCTGACGCAACTGCTCAACGCCCCCACTGCGCTGGTCGAGCGGCTGGCCGCCATACCCGTGACGGTCATCCACGGCGCGCCCACCGTTGACCACATCGCCCTGAGCGAGGCGCAGCTGATTCTGGTGGAGTGGGAGATGCTCCAGGTCGGGCCGTCCAGTTGGGACGTGTGGACCTTTCTGACGAGCCTGCCCGGGTCAACCCTCTCGACACCTGAGGCGCTCGACTTCTACCTTCAGGCTCTGGAAGGCATCGTCGGTCCCGTGGACCGGCCCGCGTGGGAGGACAGCTATCGCCTCGCGCCCGTGGCCGCCTTCGTGCTCTGGGACCTGGGGCAGGCGGCGCGCACCATGCCCCACAACGGTCCGTCGCCCGGCCTGGTGGCCCGCGCGACCGAGGCGGCGCGGCTCAGCCGTGAGTTAGGGTTAGTGGAATAACCCTGCTATTCCTTCGCCTTCG
>JAHCIE010000578.1 GCA_026129385.1 Anaerolineae bacterium | reverse complement strand
TCTGCGCGGGCAGAAGTTGCGGTTCCGGCTGGCATCTGTCCTTCACCCGCGTCCATAGATAAGGAGAGCCGGCTCATGCAGAGACAGGGTGACCTGCTCGATGAACCGGCTCTTTTCAGAGATGGCGCCGGGTGGGCCAACATTTCAGAACAGGGCAAGCTGGCCTTCGGGGACAGGCTTCCCGCGGCGGCGCGGTCGGCGCACCAGGCGCGCCAGTTCGTCGAAGTCGACCGTGCGGCCCTGGGTTTCCGTACCAGGCGGCGCTTCCTCCTGTCCGTTCGAGGGTAACTCAGCAGCGAGGACCGTCGGCCACAGATCCAGGGCGCGCTGATCAGGCGCGTCCAAGTCCAGCGGCGTCGGCGAGACCAGCGACACGTTTGACGACGCCGCGTCGGCCTGCTCCCACACGCCGTCCACCAGATAGCCGTCGGCCTCCATGTCGACGGCCTGCGTCTGGGCGAAAAGCGCCTCCAACGACTGACCGTCCTGAACGCCACCTTCGGTGAGCTGGCGCGCCAGGGCGACAACCATATCCTGCCCGTCGCCCTCGAGCGCGGCCAGCCCCTCCTCCGGTAGCTCCCCCTCGACCATCAGCGCCGAGCGCATCTTGGCCGCCACCAGCGCCAGGGCGTCGGCCTGAAGCGTCTCCTCGTACACCAGGTACGTCACCTCCACCGGCTGACGCTGTCCGATGCGCCACGAGCGCCGGCTGGCCTGCCGCATGACGTAGACCGAGTACTCGACCTCGTACCACACGATGGACGGCCAGTCGATGAGGTCTAGGCCCGTCTGAACCAGGCGCGGATGGCAGATGAGGACGTCCACCCCCTCGCGCACCCGCGCCGCTACCCACTCCTCGCGCCGATCGGCTGCCACACTCCCGGCTTTGAGCACGGCGACCCGCAGCCCTTCCCGCTCCAGGATGGTCCGCAGGCGCGGACTGATGTCCCGACTCTCGGTGTGAGTGATGAAGACGAGGACGCGTCGTCGCCGCGCCCGCTCGCGCCGCACCAGCTCCACCAGCGCCTGCTCTTTCGGGTAGAGGACGTCGGCGGGCAGGGCCGGGGCGTAGGCGATGACCTGGCCGTCATGGGGGTTGAGGACGATCTCGCCCCGCGTGCAGGCATCCGGGTAGGCCAGGAGCGCCTGGAGGTAGGTCGCCAGGTGGCGTTTGGATCCTTCTTGAAGGGCGGCCGTCACCGCCTGCCAGAGCTGGTCGGCCAGATCGCGGTAGGCGGCCGCCTGGGACGGGCCATCGGTCACGGCGGTCTGGCTGAGGCGGTATAGGGCCACCCGCTCCGAGTAGGGCGGCAGGGTCTGGGCCACGTCGGCCAGGCGCAGGAACACCGTGTGGCCGATGAGGTGGAACAGCACCATGGGCGAGACGCCCGGCTTCTCGACGACGCGCGTCCAGTAGCTGCGGCGCTTGGAGTGGCGGCCATCGTCGGTGTAGCGGTCGGGGTCCTTCTTGGTGATGCGCTCGACGATGCCGTAGCGGCTCACCCAGCGGGCCTCGTCGTGATAGCCGAACTCGCGGCGCAGGGCCGGCGAGAAGCGCCACAGCAGGTAGAAGAGGGTCGAGGCGTAGCCGCCGAATACCGTGCCTGTCAGGGTGAGGGTTCGCCCACAGGCCGCGGCGAGGGCGCCCGCCGCCAGGCCCTGGGCCGAGCCGCGCGCCTTGAGCTCGTGGGCCTCGTCGGCGATGAGCAGGTCGAAGGTGTGGGGCATCCGCCGCACGATGTAATCGGCCAGGGGGTAGCGGCGCGGCCCGCCGCGGTCGGCCTGCCAGAGAGGCTCGCCACAGCCGCCGCAGCGCCGCTTCTTCGTCGCCAGTTCATCCCAGGTCAGGGGCACGCCCTCCTCGTCGACGATGGGCGCGAAGCAGGTGGCACAGCACAGCGACCACACGATGTCGCCTCGGCCATCGCGCGCCACGCCGCCGGCCTCATCGCGTAGCACTCGTGGTACGGTTGCCGGTGACCAGCGATAGCCGAGCTTGGCCTGCTCCCGCGAGCAGACGACGAATTGCACGCTCGCCGGCTGCTGTCGCACGCGATCGAGGTCGCCGATGGTGCGGACAATCGCCACCCGCGCGCCGGGCACGGTCTGCAGAATCTCGCGCCGCCACTTCTTGACGAGATGCGGTGGACACAGCACGAGTACACGACGGCACCCGGCCAGATAGGCCGCGGCGGCGCCGATGTAGCTCTTGCCGGTCCCCATCTCGCCGACGATGCTGGCGCTGGAATACGTCTGCAGGGCCAGGGCAGCGGCGCGAATAGCGTCGGCCTGCGCGCCGAGGGGACGCCGCAGGAGGCGCTGCAGGTCGAAGC
>JAHCIE010000577.1 GCA_026129385.1 Anaerolineae bacterium | reverse complement strand
TCGGATGAGCGCATTATGGTCCTGGTTGCCTCACCTAAGGGTATTTGGCGCAATCATCCAGCCGAGTGGCTGGAGTTTGACCCCCGACAGATTACCCCCGCCTCCATCGAAGATGCGGTCGAGAGTTTTGAGATATACGAGGAACGAATCGAGAAAATGCTCCAGGATGTGCAGGCTATGAAAGAGCGGTGGCAGGGACAGGCGACGCCAGAGCACTTGTCTATCCCTGCCTTGCAGCCATCTTGAGGAAAGTATGCCCAATTCAGTCAAAGTCACCATTGACGGCCAACAAATAGAAGTCCCCGCCAATACCCTGATCGTCGAAGCGGCGCGGCGGGTTGGCATTGACATCCCCGTGTTCTGCTACCATCCCAAGCTCGACCCGGTGGGCATGTGCCGTATGTGCCTGGTCGAGGTCGGCACGCCGCGCATGGACCCGGCCACGCGCAAGCCCGTCCTGGACGACCAGGGCAACCCGGTCATTGCCATGATGCCCAAGCCCCAGACGGCCTGCACCATGCCGGTCAGTCCGGGCATGGTCGTCAAGACGGCCACGAATGTCGTGGCTGACGCCCGCAAGTCGGTGCTGGAGTTCCTGCTGACGAGCCACCCGCTGGACTGCCCCGTGTGCGACAAGGGCGGCGAGTGTCCCCTCCAGGAGCTGACCTTCAGCTACGGCCCCGGCATCTCGCGCATGCCCCTGGCAGCCAAGTTTCACTTCGTCAAGCCGATTCCGCTGGGCGACCTCATCATGCTCGACCGCGAGCGCTGTATCCAGTGCGCCCGCTGTATCCGCTTCCAGGACGAGATCGCCGACGACCACGTACTGGAGTTCAAGCATCGCGGTCGGCAGATGGAAATCGTTACTATGTCCGACCCGCCCTTCGACTCGAAGTGGTCGGGGTGTACGACGGACATCTGCCCGGTCGGGGCGTTGACCAGCCGCGACTTCCGCTTTAAAGCGCGGCCCTGGGAGCTGGACAACACCACCAGCATCTGCCCGCACTGCTCCGTCGGCTGCAACATCATGCTCAGCACGCGCTATGACGACATCAAGCGCGTCATGCCGCGCGAGCACGACACCGTCAACGAAATCTGGATCTGCGACAAGGGCCGCTACGGGCACCACTTTGCCAATGCCAAGGACCGCCTGACAACCCCCCTGGTTCGACGCGGCGACCAGTTCGTGACGGCGACATGGGATGAGGCGCTGGGCCTCGTCGCGGACCGGCTGAACACCCTCAAGGCGACTCACGGCCCAGACGCTCTGGGCGGCCTGTCCGGCGACCGAGTCTCCAACGAAGACCTCTACCTGTTCCAAAAGCTGTTCCGAGGCGTCATCGGCACCAACAACGTGGACCACGCCACGCGCGGCCTCATGCCCGCCAATACCGCTGACCTCGTGGCCCAGGTGGGGGTAGCGTCGGGCAGCAACATGCTTAACATGGGCAAGGGCAGCGCCATTCTGGTGATTGGCGGCGACCCCGACGAGGAGCAGCCGGTCATCTGGCTGCGGGTCAAGCAGGCGGCCAGCAAGCGCGGTGCAAGCCTCATCGTCGCCAACCCTCGGCCCACCAAACTCGACCGCTATACTCGCACCCCGCTGCGCTACCGCTTCGGCGCGAGTGACCACGTCGCGCTGGGCCTCCTGGCCGCCCTATGGGAACTCAAGGACGCCGGCGAGGACTTGGTGCTTGAGAACGATGTGCTGGGCGACCTGCGCAAGGCGGCGGGCGACTACTCGGTCGCTCAGGCGGCGGATGCCAGCGGCGTGACGGCGGATGCCCTGCGCAACGCGGCGCGGACCTTTGCCAAGGCCGCCGATGCGGTCGTTCTGTTTGGCTCGGACCTGAGTGAAGCTGGGGCGCAGGCGCTTGCTAACCTGCTGTTGGTCACACGCCATGTTGGCAAGCCCGATAACGGCCTGATCGCCCTCCTACCGCACAACAACTCCCACGGCGCGCTGGACATGGGTGTGCGGCCGGACCGCCTGCCGGGCCATCGCTCGCTGCTCCAGAGTGAAGGCTTCCAGGAGGCGTGGGGCGCTCGCTTGCCGGTTAAGGCGGGTCTGTCCGCGAACGCCATGCTCCAGGGCCGCGTGCGCGGGCTGTACGTCCTGGGGACTGACCCGGCCGCCGATGACCCGGCCAGTGTGGATGCGCTCAGCGGGCTGGAATTCCTTGTGGTCCAGGATCTGTTTATGACTCCAACGGCCCAGTTGGCGCACGTCGTCTTGCCCGCGACAAGCTGGGCTGAGCGGGACGGCACGTTCACCAGCACCGACCGCCGCATCCAGCGTTTCAGCGCGGCCATCCGACGGCTCGGCCAGGCGCGGCCT
>JAHCIE010000576.1 GCA_026129385.1 Anaerolineae bacterium | reverse complement strand
GCCCATAGCGACAGCGGGCAAGCCCAGGCGCTTCACGTAGTTGATCTTGAACTCACCCTCTTCAGCCTCTGGCGGCGGCGCCAATTCGAGCGCCATGTCCGGCCTGTCGGCATCCTGGATGCACAGCGTCACCAATTCCAGGATATCAGGCTCATCATAGCTCTTAGCATCGTACTCCACGACCAAAGATTGCGACTTGGGAGTGACCCGCACCCGTGAGGCGAAGCCCGCCAGCGTGACGCGATACGCCAGCCGTTCCCCATACGCCTTGTCGCGCTTGAGGCGCGGAATCACGACGCGGAGACGGCCATCGATCCAGTGCTTGATCTTGAACTCCACGCGGGCAGCGTCGCCTCCCTCAGCGGAGGTAAGCCCGTCGGGCGCGCCATTGGTAGCCGCCGGGTCGACGGGCTGGCCGTTCTCACCAGCTTTCGCGAGCGGACGGTCCCAGAATTTCCAACCGCTGAAGGTCAGCGAGCCGTTGCCATCAAGTGAGAGGGCCAACTTGGGAGAGGTTGTCATGCGTCTATCACCCTGGGATTAGTCTGATGGTGGGCTGCCCCACTCGCCATCGCTGGCGGAAGAGCGGGCGCGCCTGGTCCCTTCAGCGGTCGCAGACCATTGAGCGCTGCCACGACAGCTGTGCCATTATTAATCAGGAGGGCGGTCATCGGGTTCAGCACCGCCAGCATGCCATAGGCAATGGTTCCGACGTTGGGCGCGACGGCGAGCACCTGATTCTGTTCAATGATACGCATCGCCTGGCGTGCGATCTCGACGGCGGCAACCAGATCGCGCAGATCATCATTCAGCAGCACGATGTCGGCCGTCTCCCGCGCCAGGTCAGTCGCGCTGCCCAGCGCGATGGACACGTCGGCGTGGGCCATGGCAACGGCGTCGTTGATACCGTCGCCCACCACAGCCACCTTACGGCCAGCCGCCTGGAGTCCCAGCACGCGCTCCACTTTCTGCTGTGGGAGAGCCTCCGCGTGGACGCGGCGCGAGTCGATGCCCAGGCTGATCGCCGCTGCGTATGCGACTGGCTGGCTATCGCCACTGACCATAAAGGACGCGATGTTCATGCTGCGCAACCTGGCGACTACCTCGGCGCTTTCGGGCCGCAGAGGATCCACACATCGGATCACGCCGATCAGCTGGCCATCGAGGGCAACGTAGACGTGGGTAGCCGCCGCTGAGGCGACATCCTCGTCGTGGTCGGGGGCAGCATCCACTGCCACGCCGATTTCCTCCATCCAACGGCGGCTACCCACGTGAACCGTCTGCCCGTCGATGTCAGCCACGATGCCCCGCCCGGCGCTATAGTGCCAGGCGGTACTGGGCTGGGGCTGAAGGCCCTGTTCCTGCGCGTGGCGGGCGATGGCCCTGGCGAGGGGATGATCGAGCGCGTGCTCGGCGGATGCAGCCAGCTGTAGCGCCGCGAGCGGCTCCACGCCAGAGGGCACCGCGCAAATATCCACCACCTGAACGTTGCCCTGAGTCAACGTCCCCGTTTTGTCGAAGACGACGTTGTTTACCTGCGCCAGCATCTCCAGCGCACGTCCGCTGCGGATGAGAATGCCATGTTGGGCCGCATAGGCTTGAGCGCTGACCACCGCGATAGGCGCTGACACGCGCATGCCGACGCCGAAGTCCAGGCTCACGATGCTCGTCGCTCGCATCAGACTGCCTGACGTGGCCAACACAGCCCCACCAGCCGCGAGCGTCGGCACGACCGCCCAGTTACCGACCTTGCGGGCATAGTTGCTCACCCGCGTATCGGCGCTTGGGGCGGAGTTAGTCAGGGCAAGGAGAGCGGCCGCCCGCGTGTCGTGACCCGTAGCCGTAGCCAGGATGCGCAGATGACCATCCGCGACGAGGGCGCTGGCATGGACGGCATCACCTTCGTGACAGGCGATGGGCACGGAATCCCCCGTCAGGTGACGCTGGTCAAGCAGGCCGTCGCCGGCGAGGACGATGCCATCGACTGGAATCTGATCCCCCGCGTAGACATGGATGACATCACCCGCCTCGATATGATTCCAGGCCAGCCTCAATTCCTGGCCGCCCCGCTCGACGAGCACCTGCCGGTCATGGGCGAGAAGCAGCGACAGACTGGCTTGCTTGCTGCGCCGCGCCGTCCAGTCGCGGACGATTTCCGAGCTCTCGATAACCCCCACAATCAGCGCCGGCCCGAAGAAGCTGGCTTGGGCTGTCAATAGCACAATGGTCAATGAATCGAGGAATTCCACCGTCAGCCGCTTCTCCTCGCGAATGCCCTGCACGGTGCGTCGGAAGATGGGGAGGGCGGCAGTCAGGAGAACACCGCCCACCAGCACGGCCGG
>JAHCIE010000575.1 GCA_026129385.1 Anaerolineae bacterium | reverse complement strand
ACGACGGTCGCCACATCGTAGGCGCGCGCCTGATGATACAGGCGATTGATCTGCTCCCACATCTCGCGGCTGATTTGCTCGCGCACGGCGCGGGCATTCTCGCGCGCCCGCTCGATGCTGGCGACGACCGTGTTCGGGTTGCTAGGATGGCTCAGCAAAAAGTGGGTCACCGTATCGGCCGAATACTCGTCGAACACCCCGCGAAAGCGCGCCTGGTCGCCGGTGATCGCAATCAGCGGCTCCCACAGCAGCGCCTCGCTCAGGTGCGGCGCATCCAGCGAGGCCTGAAAATTGACAGCGATGATGCGCGCCACATCCTCGGCGCGCTCCAGATAGCGCGACATCCAGAACATCGACTCGGCCACACGCGAGAGCATAGCGTCTCCTACTCATCGATCACCCACGTATCCTTGCTGCCGCCGCCCTGCGACGAGTTGACCACCAGCGAGCCGCGCCGCAACGCCACCCGCGTCAGCCCGCCCGGAATCAGGCGCACCTCACGCCCATACAGCGCGTACGGGCGCAAGTCCACGTGGCGGCCCTCGAAACGGCCTTCCACGAACGCCGGGTGACGACTGAGGGCGACCGTCGGCTGAGCGATGAAGTTGCGCGGTTGCGCCCGCACCTTATCGGCAAAGGCCGCCCGCTCAGCCACCGTCGCGTGGGGGCCAACCAGCATCCCATAGCCGCCTGCCTCGTTGACCGACTTCACCACCAGCTTGTCCAGGTTGGCCAGGATATAGTCCCGCTCGACCGGGTTGACCGCCTGGTAGGTGGGTACGTTGCGGAGAATGGGCTCCTCGCCCAGGTAGTAGCGGATCATGTCGGGGACGTAGGGGTAAATCGCCTTGTCGTCGGCTACCCCGGTCCCGATGGCGTTGGCGATGGTGATATTGCCTGCCCGATAAGCGTTGAACAACCCTGCACAGCCCAGCTCCGAGTCGGCGCGAAACGCCAGCGGGTCGAGGAAGGCATCATCTACCCGCCGATATAGCACGTCAATCCCTTGCAGACCGTGGGTCGTGCGCATGAAGACGCGGTTGTCGTGGGCGACCAGGTCGCGGCCCTCGACAATCTCGATGCCCATCTGCCGCGCCAGGAAGGAATGCTCGAAGTACGCCGAGTTGTAGATACCCGGCGTCAACAGCGCCACCGTCGGCGTCTCGATGCTATAGGGTGCGACGCTACGCAGGGTTTCGAGCAGCAATTGGGGATATTGCTCCACCGGCAACACGCCGTAGCGCTCAAACAGACGCGGAAAGGCCCGCTTCATCGCGGCGCGATTTTCCAGCACGTAGGACACACCGGACGGGCTGCGCAGGTTATCTTCGAGGACCAGATAGTTTCCCTCCCCATCGCGCACCAGGTCCGTACCGGTGATGTGGATGTAGACGCCGCCCGGCGGATCGACGCCCACCATCAGGTCGCAGAACCCTTGCGCACCGAGGACCAGATCCGCTGGCACGACGCCTTCGCGCAGGATACGCTGATCGTGGTAGATGTCGTGGAGAAACAGGTTGAGGGCTGTGACGCGCTGCTGGAGACCCCGCTCCAGAACCCGCCACTCGCTCTGGGGAATGATGCGGGGAATGAGGTCAAAGGGAAAGATACGCTCGATGCCCTCCTGCGCGGAGTACACGGTGAAGGTGATACCCTGGTACAGGAAAGCGATGTCCGCCAGTTGCACGCGCTCCTCAAAGTCGGCGCGCGTCAGCTCATCCAGGCGCTCGAACAGGCGCTCGTAGTGCGGGCGGGGCTGCCGCCGCGCGTCGAACATCTCATCAAAGAAACCGTCTGTGGCGTAGTGCTCGAAGAGGTGAGGCATAGCGCGGCGCTCGCGGGTGGAGTGGGCGGACATGGTTGGGTACGCCGACGCCCCTCCCGCGCGAGGGGAAGGGGCATCGAGGCAGATCGCGCTGCCGCGCCCATTATAGCCCCTGTTACGGGAGCGGGCAAGCAGCGAATTGAGCGGCTCGGGGCAGATGGCACGGCCTTCGCCTATCGCGCCAGGCGGTAGGGGCAGGCTCTCCCTGCTGGCGCGGAGCGAGCGAAGCACGGCAGACTGGCGTGTTAGCTTGACGAGCTTCGCCCGTTCAGCGTCGAGGCCCAACTCTATGCAGCCACGGCCGGCCTGGTTGCCGGGTCTAGCGGGCCATGCTCCCCACCGTCTGCCCGCGCGGGTGCAGGCTGCGCCGTCGCTGGCGCAACGCCGTACTTACGCCTACGGCAAGCAGGAACAGGACCATCATCGCCATCAAGAGCGCGGTCGAGTCACCGGCGATGTTGGGGTTCGTCTCGGGGTCACTGGCGATGTTGGGATTCGTCTTGGGATCAGTCGCGATGTTGGGATTCGT
>JAHCIE010000574.1 GCA_026129385.1 Anaerolineae bacterium | reverse complement strand
CGGTCAACACCATCGCCGGGCGCGGCGCGGGGGCGGGGCTGCTATGCACGCCCGCCAAGATTGGCGCGATCTTCCGCCGCCTGTCGGCGACGCTGCCCATCCCTGTGACTGGCAAGATTCGCCTGGGTTGGGATGACCGTAGCCGTAACTATCTCGACGTGGCGCGCATTCTAGAGGACAGCGGGGCCGCCCTCATTGCCGTCCACGGGCGGACCAAGGCCCAGGGCTACAAGGGCCAGGCCGACTGGGACGCCATCGCCGAGATCAAGCGAGCGGTCCGCATCCCGGTGCTGGGTAATGGCGACGTGACCACGCTCACCGACATCGCCCGCATCAAGGCGCACACGCGCTGCGACGGGGTGATGATTGGGCGGGGGGCGATTGGCAACCCGTGGATTTTCGCCCGCAAGACACCGCAACAGGTGAGCGTTGACGAGAAGGTCAGGCTGGTGCGTCGTCATCTTGCCCTCAACCTGGATTTCTACGGCCCTGAGTTGGGGCTGATTCTGTTCCGCAAGCATGTGGTCCGCTACATCGACAGCCTGCGCGCCCTGGCCGACTATCGCGTGCGACTGCTCACCTGCGCCAGCGCCGACGAGTTCATCGCCCTGGTCGCCGAGGCCGAGGCGCGCGCCGAGGCGATGGCGGCCTGACGCCACCAACTGCTCGCGTGGGATAGCCGTATCCCGCGCCGCCGGGGAAAGAGCGGCGGATAGCCATATCCGCCGCGAGCGCCAACAACAACGCTCGCCGACGGACCTGCAACTTTACTCCCGACCTAACGTATACAATCATGGTAGCGCTGCCATAGGGCGCGCCCTGGTGGTGAGAGATACGCGTCAGGAGGACGACGATGGAAGATAATGTGGAGACGATGGCGTTGACCCAGTTGGAGCAGGTTGAGTTTCAGGAGAACCCCGAGCCGCGCTGCCCCGTGGTGTTGCTGCTGGATACGTCGGGGTCGATGGCCGGCAAGCCCATCGACGAGCTGAACGCGGGCTTGCAGGACTTCCAGAAGGCGCTGCAAGACGACCGCCTGGCGTCGCTGCGCGTCGAGGTGGCTGTAGTGACGTTCGGCGGCGACGTGAATGCCCTGGACGTGACGGCCGGTGGGACCAAGAGCGTGCCCTTCGACGCGCAGCAGGCATTTGTGACCGCCGACCGCTTCCTCGCGCCGACGCTGGACGCGAAGGGCGAGACACCTATGGGTGAGGCGGTCGGTCGCGGCCTGAGCCTGATTCACGACCGCAAGGAGATCTACAAGCAGGCCAGTCTGGACTACTTCCGCCCCTGGATGTTCCTGATTACCGACGGGCGGCCGACGGACAATGGTTGGGAAGCTGTCGCCGACCAGGCGCGCACCGAGGAGGCCCGTAAGGGGCTGGCGTTCTACGCCGTCGCCGTCGAGGGGGCGGACATGAAGACGCTGCAACGCTTCTCAGACCAGCGGCCGCCGGTCAAGCTCAAGGGCCTGGCCTTCCGCGAGCTGTTCCAGTGGCTGTCCAAGAGCCTGTCGAGCGTTGCCAACTCGCAACCGGGCCAGCAGGCTCCGCTGCCACCGGTCGGCTGGGCCGAGATGGATACATCGCATTAAAATGGCTGCCACACCCATCTGGCGCATTGTGGGCGCATCGGTGGAGGGGACAGCCCATCGCGCCCGCGCGACGGGCTGCCAGGACGCCTTTGCCAGCCGCGCCTTGCCCGACGGCACACTGATTCTGGCCGTGGCCGATGGCGCTGGCTCGGCGCCGCGCTCGGCGGAGGGGGCGACCCGCGCCGCTGAGCACATGGTGACGTCACTGCGCCGCATGGCGCTCAAGCGGCGGCCGGTGACCGATGATGACTGGGCGTGGGTGGTGCGGCGCGCCTTCCTGAACGCTCGCCTATCGGTGCTAGCGATAGCGCGGGGGGCACGCCGTCCCCCGCGCGACTTCGCCACCACTCTGACGTGCGCGGTACTGACGGGGGATCGACTTGTGGTGGGGCAGGTTGGCGACGGCCTGGTGGTTGCCCGGGATGGAGAAGGGCAGCTACATGCGCCTGTCCGACCCAGCCGGGGCGAGTACGCCAATGAGACGGCCTTCCTGACTATGCCGGGCATGATCCACGCCCTGCAAGTGGCGGTGATGCCACTGCGCGGCGAGGGGGTGGCGGTGATGACCGACGGGCTGCTGCGGCTGGCGGCCAAAGTGCCGGGCTACGAGCCGTTCCCGCCCTTCTTCGCGCCGTTGTTTACCTTTGTCGACGGCGCGGCGGATACGGCACGGGCGGCGCACGCGCTGGCCCAGTTCCTCGACTCGGAGCGCGTCAACGGGCGGACCGACGACGACAAGACCCTTGTCCTGGCGGCGCGGCTGGC
>JAHCIE010000573.1 GCA_026129385.1 Anaerolineae bacterium | reverse complement strand
CTGGTCGCGCGCTACAGCCCCGACGCGCCCAGCCGCATGATCCACGCCGCCCGCACCGCGACAACCTGGGACGCCCTGACCCGCGACGCCCTGCGCGTCGGCAGCGATGAACTGGACGCTGAATTTCGTACCTGGCTGCAAGAACGCCGATAGTTCAATAGCTGAAAGCCGCGCCCCCATCGAGGATAGCTCGACGGGGGCGCGCATGTTGCCGAGAAGCGGTCAGCCTAGCTCACCTTGACCAGACTGTTCCCTTGCAACTCATACTTCCATACCTGGCGCAGCGTCGGCGCGGTCATCGGGTCGTTCGGTCCCTGTGTCGTCAGGTCCACCACGACCTGATTGTTCACGATGGACAGCCCGTTTATCTTCACCCGGTCACCCAGCAGCGTCGTCGCCACGTTGACCGGCTTGCCGCCCTGGTCGACCATCACCGCCAGATAGTAGAACGTACCGCTCCCACCGCCGCTGCTCGTCAGCACGACCGCCGCGGCTGGCTGCCCATTCAGCGTGCCCACGACGATGGGACCGGTCAGCTGGACAACCACCTGGCTGGCGGAGCCAGGCGCGGCCGGCGCTCGGTACTCACCATTGGTGAGGGTGGCTGTGCCAACCGCCGCGCCCGGTAGGCTATAGGTCGCGTTCTTGAGCGCCTCAGGCGTGAACGCCGTGCTGGACGTCGTCGTACCGCCGGGCTGGCCCGCCGCATTCAGGATGGTGATGCGCGACAGGGCGGGGGCCAACGCCGCGCTCAGGTCGCGGAACCGCTGGCTGTCCACGCTCCCCTGGGGGTAGGGATCGCCCTGGGGCGTGCGCATCGTGTACACCAGGCCATTGCCCTGGCCGGCCACGCTGGGCAGCGGGCCACCCTGGGCAGCCATCGCGTCCCACGCCGCCTGGTCGTAGACGACGATGGTCAGCAGCGTCTCCTCCCGTGCGCCTGGCGCGACGGGCGTGTAGACCCACTCGTTAATGTAGCGCGCACCCTGGATGAGGGCGTTGGCGTCGGTTCCCCACGTCTCGTACCACTTGTAGCCATACTGGACCCACAGCGGCGGCAGGCTGAGACTATAGCCCGCCTGCGGCCAGGTGTAGACGCCATTCTGGACCGACCCCTGCGCGCCGCTCGTGGGGCGCGTCGTCTGCGCCAGCGCGCCGGGGGCTGTCATCAGGGCGAAGGCAACGGCCAGCGCAACGCCGGCGAGGAGAATCAGCTTTGTTTTCATGGGTGTGGCTCCGTGTGAAGAATGGCCTCAATTATCCGTACCTCACCACTCGTCGCCAAATCCAGGTACGGTTCCTGGCCTCTGCCCCCTACCCCTGCCGCGCGTAGTGGTCCTGCAAGCTGCGCACCCGCAACTGGCGGTCCTTGAGGGCGCGGACGGCATTGACGGCCGCCGTCGCCGCCGACAGCGTCGTGAACAGCGGGATGCCGTGCTGGCGGGCGGCGACCCGCATGGCGCGGCCGTCGGTGTAGCTGCCCCGCCCCAGCGGCGTGTTGACGATGAGCGCCACCCGCTCGTCGCGGATGAGGTCCAGGATATCGGGCGAGCCGCGCCCGATGCGCGCCACGGTCTCCACCGGCATCCCCGCCCGCCGCAGGTACTCGGCCGTCCCCTCCGTCGCCAGCAGGGTGAAGCCCATGCCTAGCAGGTCGCGACCCAGCTTCAGCGCGCTCGACTTGTCGTAGTCGTTGACGCTCAGCAGCGCGGCCCCGCTCAGGGGCAGGTGGTCGCCCGCCGCGATCTCGGCCTTGGCGAAGGCGTGGCCGAAGCGCGCCGCGTGGCCCATGACCTCGCCCGTGCTGCGCATCTCCGGCCCCAGGGCCGGGTCGACGCCGGGGAAACGCTCGAAGGGCAGCACCGCCTCCTTGACGAAGAAGCCGTCCACCCGCGGCTCCTCCACCAGCCCAATCTCCGCCAGCGTCTCGCCCAGCATGATGCGCGCAGCCACCTTCGCCAGGGGTACGCCCGTCGCCTTGCTGATAAAGGGCACGGTGCGTGAGGCGCGCGGGTTAACCTCCAGCACGTACACCACGTCGTCCTTGACGGCGAACTGCACATTCATCAGGCCGCGTACACCCAGCGCCAGGCCCAGGGCCTGGGTATAGTCGCGCATGATGCCCATGTGGTACGCGCTGACTTTGTAGGGCGGCAGAACGGCCGCCGAGTCGCCGCTGTGGATGCCCGCCGCCTCGATGTGCTGCAACACGCCGCCGATGACCACCCGTTCCCCGTCGGCCACGGCGTCCACGTCCACCTCATAGGCGTCGTCGAGGAACTGATCGATGAGCAGGGGATGCTCCGGCGCGGCGGCCAGCGCCTCAGCCCCGAACTGGTCCAGCTCGACCTCGTCGTAGCAGA
>JAHCIE010000572.1 GCA_026129385.1 Anaerolineae bacterium | reverse complement strand
AAACAGGACGTTGGGGCGGTGAATCAGCGCGCCCGCCAGCGCCAGCTTCTGGCGCATCCCATGGGAGTAGCTCTCCACCAGGTCGCTACCCGCATCGGCCAGGTCGAACACGCGCAGCAGCTCCTCACCCCGGCGAGCAGCCGTGGCGGCGTCGACTCGATACAGGCGCGCCACAAAGGCCAGGAACTCGCGGCCGCGCAGCTTGTCATACAGCACAGGCTGGTCGGGTACGTAGCCGAGGCGCGACTTGGCAGCCAGGGGCTGGCGTTGGACATCGTAGCCATCGATGCGAGCGACACCGGCGCTCGGCTTGAGCAGGCCTACCAGCATCTTGATAGTGGTCGTCTTGCCCGCGCCGTTCGGCCCTAGGAAGCCATAGATCTCGCCGGGCCGAATCTGTAGCGTCACGTTCTGGACAGCTGTGAGTGCGCCGTAGGTCTTAGTCAGCCCGGCCGCCTCGATGGCCCAGCGAGACCCGCGCCCATCAGTCATCATCTAGTAGCTCCAGTTCAGCCGCCGGTAAGCTGGCAGGAACTGCCGGCGAGAGGGGGCGCCGGGCCACAATGTCGAAACGTTGGCCATGGGTCAACACATGGACGCGGGCGTTGTGAATCGCTACGTTGGCATGCTGCTTGGCCTGGTAGACATCGGAGTAGGTGATCTCCGCGCCGTCCACGAAGGTGACCGAGTGACGCCCGACAACCTCGCCGATATTTTCGGCATCCAGGACAAGCGCGGTATCCTCATCCACGCCCACCCCCAAGAGGAAGGGGTTGAGCGCGACCGCCGCCATGAGTCGCCCGATGCGGTCGCGTTGGCGGAAGTGCTGGTCGATAATGAGGCGGTTGGTCAGGCCGAGGCCAGGCGACAGCGTCACCATGCGCTGCGTGGGCGACCCGCCGGGGCGACCGAAAGCAATCATATGCTGGGATAGGACGGACGCGCCGGCGCTCGTCCCGCCCACCACCGCGCCCTGCGCATGGCAGCGACGCAGCGCGACCGCCGCCGGCGTGCCGCCCAGGAGCGTGGCGATCTTGAGCTGGTTGCCACCAGAGAGGAAGACGCCGGTCGCGGCCTCGATGGGGCGGGCCAGCGCGGGGTCGAGCGCCTGCTCGCGCAAAACCGCATCCACCACATCCACCTGCGCCGCGCCCAGGTCGGCGAATACCGCGCGGTAGCGATCCGCCACCTCGCCGGCGTAGGACGAGGCAATAGGAACCACAACAATGCGCGCCGCGCTACCGCCCGCCAGATCGACGAAGCGTCGCAGAATGATGCGGTCGCCGAGCTTGTCCTCGGCGCCGCCCACGGCCACGAGAGGGCCACGCACGCTATCGGGGCCACCGTAATTAGAGGGCATGCACGCTCCGACCAGAGTGGAATGGGTCGCTATCTGGGGCCACGCGACTCCCTAATTATACGTGAGAGGCGCGCGGCAGGGTAGAACAGCGTTGCCCCCAGCCCGTGCGGGGCTGGGGGCAACATGGCTTTTTTGGTCCTTCGCCGTCAGTCGGCTACACCTGGCTGGTCTGCTGCTTCTTCTCGCCACGGCCGAACCAGTTGCGCCACTCCTTATTCTCCCACACCACCAGGATCGGGGCAGCGTTGAAGATCGAAGAGTACATACCGCTGGTAATACCGACGATGAGCCAGATGACGAAGTGGCGGATAGTCACACCACCCAACAGCGCTAGCGCCGAAAGGGTCAGCAGCACCGTCAGCGAGGTATTGATGGAACGCGCCAGCGTCTGCACGATACTGAAGTTGACCACATCCTCGTAAGGCTCGCCCCGGTAGCGGATGCGGTTCTCGCGGATGCGGTCGAACACCACGATGGTATCATGCACCGAGAAACCGATGACCGTCAGGAGGGCCGTCAGGAACAGGGCGTCCACCTGCCAGCCCAGGAAGTGCCCGACGATAGCCGCCAGACCCAGCAGCACCAGCACGTCGTGGAGCATGGCAATGATAGCCGCCACACCATAGCGGAACGGATGCGGAACCTTGCGAAAGGCCCAGGCAATATACAACAGGATGGCGAGGGACGCCGCCGCCACCGCGCCCGCCGCCCGTTGCGCCACCGCCGCGCCCACTGACGGGCCAACGTTGACGAACTGCTGCTCCGTGAACTCGCCATACTGGCTGCGCAACTGCGAGTAGAGGGCGAGCTTGTGCTCCTGGGTCATCGGCGCAGTGCGGATGATGACCGAGTTGCCATCGGAGGTCTGGACGACAGCGTCGGGGAAGCCATTCGCCGTCAAGATATTCTTGATATCGCCCGGCTGAATGGCCGTCGTAGGATTGGTGAACTGCATCTCAATCAGTGCGCCGCCGGTGAAGTCGATCCCCAGCGGCAGCCCCCACA
>JAHCIE010000571.1 GCA_026129385.1 Anaerolineae bacterium | reverse complement strand
CGCAAGGACATGACCATTAGCGGCGATGAGTGGGCGAAGGGCACGAGTAGCGGGCCGCCACCGGCCAGCAAGCTAGAAGCGACTGTCAGCGGCTCTGTGACGTACACCAGCGCGCCCCTGGTGGCGGGCTTCGAGTTCAAGGCGCTGGCCGTGACCTGGTCGCCCGCCCTGCCCGACGGCGCAACCATCGCCGTGGAGGTGCGCGTCAGCGACGATGGCGTGACGTGGCAGCCGTGGCGCACCGCCCCGGCCGCCGATGCCGCACGGGACAGCGCCCCGCCGAGCGGCACGGACCTGATCCTGGAGCAGGGTCGCGTGGCCCAGGTGCGCGTGACCCTAGACCAGGGACTGGCGCGCACGCCGCCGAGCCTGACCGAGCTGACCACCCACTTCCTACGGCCTGAGAATCTGCCCACGCCGGCCGAGGCGCTCGCGGCGGCCAACGCGGCGAAGGCGGCGAGTGGCGACGCCCTCAAACCCGCCATCGTGCCGCGCGCTGCTTATGGCGCGCCGGAGACCTATGTGGAGTGGGACGACTGCTCGCGCGCGGGGTCGAGTGACCGCCAGGGCTACATGAAGCCGCAAGCCTTCGCTGTCCACCATACCGCCGACAACAGCGTGAACCTGACCGGCCCTGAGTGGGCCTACGCCGTGTGGTACTACCATACCTACGTGAAGGGTTGGGGCGACACGGGCTACCACTACATGGTCGACCGCGCCGGCATCATCTACCAGGGCCGCACGCCGGGCACGGCCACCGCGCCCTACCTGGTCGAGGGCGGGCATGTCTACGACTACAATTGCTCCTCCGGCGGTGTCGTCGCCCTGGGCAACTACCAGCCGGGCATCGACGTACCCTTGACACCTCTCACCGACCAGACGCTTCAAGGGCTGAGCAAGGTGCTGGCCTGGCTCATGGACAGCTATGGCTGGCGGCCGTGGGATACGCGCTGGGTCAAGGACATCGCGGTGTACGGGCTGGCGGGCCACCGGGATTTCGGCGGGACTGTGTGCCCGGGCCAGGACCTGTACGATCGGCTGCCCGAACTGCGCGACCGCGTGGAGGCGCTGCTCGACAGCGAGCCATCGCCCACGGCCACACCCACCGTGCCCGCGCCCGCGACGGCCACGCCGCGCCCCCGCGACCCGACACCCGCGCCGCCGGGATCGACGCCGACTCTCGGCGCAGGCTGCCGCGACGTGATGCGCCAGGGTGACTTCAGCCTGTACGACCAGTGGGAGCTGTCGGGCAATGGGGCGCTGACGACCACGTTCGATTACGTCAGCGCACCGCGCAGTCTATTTCTCGGCCGCACCCAGGCCCAGGCCGACAGCCCTGGCTGGGCGATGGCTGCCCAGCGGGGCATCAGTCTGCCGCGCCCCGTCGAGCGCGCGCGGCTGTCCTTCTGGTACGCGCCCTTTGCCGACGGGGCCGATGGCGACATCCACCGCGTGGAGTTGCAGGACACGGCGGGCAACACCTTGCCGGGCGGCTGGCTCATGAACCAGCAGCCACCGCAGAATACGCGCGGCTGGACTCTCTTCCAGGCTGATGTGACGGACGCCCTGCGCGCCGCCGACGGCAACGTGACCCTCGTCTTCAGCGTCTACAACGATGGCAACGGCCTCAAGACCTACATGCGCGTCGACGATGTGGTCCTGGAGGTGTGCGGCGGCGCGACACCCACGCCCAGCCGCACCCCGACGGCCACGCCGACCCGCACGCCGCGCCCCACGGCCACGCCGCTGCCCGTCGCCTGCACCGACTGGACACGCAACAGCGGCTTCGAGGTGGGCGACACGCTGCCATTGGGCTGGACGCTGCAGGATGGCGGCGTCGACGTCGGCCTGTCATCCGAGAACCACACGTCCGGCGGGGCGCGCTCGCTGCGCCTGGGTCGGTCGACGCCCGGTGGAACGATGGGCTACGCCGCCGCGTGGCAGGACTTCACCTGGCCGAGCGGCGTCACATCGGCGACGCTGCGCTTCGCCTATAAGGCGCAGGGTGGCGATAGTGGCGACCGCCGCGTGGTGGAGGTGCGCGACGTGACGACGGGCGAGCGAGTAACGCTGTGGGCGCTGGACGGGGCGCAGGATACGGGCTGGCAGACGGTCGAGATTCCCGTGACCCTGCGGCCGGTGGGCCACGCGGCGCAGGTCTACTTCGCTCTGCTGGACCAGGGCGGCGCGAACGCCGAGATCCTCATCGATGACGTGTCGCTGGAACTGTGCGGGCGCGGTCTCGGCGGCCCGTGGCGGATGTACTTGCCGGGCGTTTGGTCGGGTGGGGGGGAGTGATGAGCGCGGCGCACCACACCCTCTATCTGTGCGCGCCGGTCAACGCGCTGGTGGAGGGCATCTACGAG
>JAHCIE010000570.1 GCA_026129385.1 Anaerolineae bacterium | reverse complement strand
GCCTTTGCCGCAGCGCCCGTGGTGGCCGCTGGGGTCGCTGCCCCGCCCTGGGTGGGCACGCCAGGCAGGTTCGCGCAGGCCGCCAGCGCGAGCACCAGGACGGCCAGCGTTGCCAGGGCAGCGACACGCAGGCCAAGTTGGACTGACTTGCTCATTCTCTGTCCTCCACTTTATCTGTCATGATGGATGGGCGCGCGGTTGGACCGAGCGTCTTGTATCTCCGACGCTGCGGGGGGAGGAAATGTTCCACTCCCTGGCGCAGCGACTTGAGCCTCTAGTAGAGCGCGGTGGGCGGGAGCGAGCCGAAACAGATCGAACTGGCCTAGACGAATGGCCTCTCGAACCCGCAAGGCCTCGGACCAGGCCATCTCGTGATGGTTCTCATCGATGTCCCCCGCCCGGAGCGCCGCGTTCAACTCGTCGCCGTCGACGATGGTCACCTCGCCTGTCGGCAGAGCGACAACATCCAGGTACAGGTCATCATACCACGGGACGCCATCATCGCCAACGCCGTGGTCGGCAACGATATCCACATACCATTCGACGATGTGTCCGTCCGCGTCGAACATGGTGGTGACGATGGCATGACCGTCGTTCGGAAAGTGCTGCAACCAGCTATAGCCGACGTCGGCAACCGTCACACCGCGACCAAAGAAGGCGTCCCACATCGGGGCGCGCACCGCGTCGATCCACAGTAATGCCACGTAGCCGGTAAACTCAGGCCCGTCCAGATAGGTGACGGTGAACCGTCGTTGGGTGACTCGCCGCCAATCGGCGCGGTCGGCGCGCTTTCGCTTCATGCCTCGCCACCTAATAGACCCATCCCGGCCAGGCCCGGCCAAGCAGGACATAATTATACCACATTCCACAATGGCGTCACGTTTGGTGCTATAATCCACATTGCTGAACGAAAGGAGGCGACACATGGATACATTCCGCCGCGCCAGGGTGGGCCAGGGGGCGCGCACCCTCGATGGCCGCGACTACACCGCCGAGGACATTTTTAGCCGCGAGGCCGAACGCCTCTTCTATCAGGATTGGGTGTGCGTGGGCCGCGCCGCCGCCATCCCCGAAGTGGGTGACTATTTCCTGGCATCCATCGTCACCGAGAGTGTCATTGTCGTGCGTGGCTCCGACGGTCGCGTCTACGCCCACGCTAACGTGTGCCGTCATCGCGGCGCGCGGCTGTGCCAGGATGAGCGGGGCCGCTTCCCTGGTAGCATCCAGTGCCCCTACCACGCCTGGACGTACGGGCTAGAAGGGCGGCTGTTGGCGGCGCGCATGATGCATGATGTGGCCGACTTCGAGCGCAGCGAGTATCCCCTGTATCCCGTCGCGGTTGCTGAGTGGGAAGGCTTCCTGTTCCTGAACCTGTCGAAACAGCCCCGTCCCTTCGCCGAGGCCTTCGCTCCACTGTTTGGCCGTTTCATCGCGTGGGGCCTACCCGACCTGCGCCTCGGCCGGCGCGTCGAATACGAGGTGGCTGCTAACTGGAAGCTTATCGTCGAGAACTACTCGGAATGCTACCATTGCCCCCTCATCCATCCTGCCCTGTGTGAGCTGTCGCCGCCGACCAGCGGCCGCAATGACCTGCTCGAAGGTCCGTTCCTGGGTGGCTACATGGACCTCACCAGCGGGGCGGGCAGCATGACCATCGGCGGCCACACCGGCCGCCGCCCGGTCGGCACGGTCGCGGGTGACGACCGGGCCCGCGTCTATTACTATACGGTCTTTCCCAACCTGCTGCTCAGTCTCCACCCCGACTACGTCATGGCCCACATCTTGTGGCCGCAAAGCGCGGGCCGCACCCGCGTCGTGTGCGAGTGGTACTTCGACCCGGCCGAGATGGCCCGCCCTGGCTTCGACCCGTCGGACGCTGTCGACTTCTGGGACATGACCAACCGCCAGGACTGGGTGGCCTGCGAGATCTCCCAGCAAGGTCTCGCCTCGCGCTACTACACGCCGGGGCCTTACAGCCACGCCGAGGGGTTGCTATGGGCGTTTGGGCAGGAATACCTGAAACGACGTGAGGGCATGCCAGGCTAAAGCCGTGGCGCTGGGCGAGCGAAGCCCGGTGGGCTGGGGGCGGGACAACGCCGGAGTCGGTTGCGCCAGGCTAAAGCCGTGGCGCTGGGCGAGCGAAGCCCGGTGGGCTGGGAGGGGGAGAACGTCGGGGTCGGTTGCGCCAGGCTAAAGCCATGGCGCTGGGCGAGCGAAGCCCGGTGGGCTGGGGGCGGGAGAACGTCGGGGTCGGTTGCGCCAGGCTAAAGCCGTGGCGCTGGGCGAGCGAAGCCCGGTGGGCTGGGGGCGGGAGAACGTCGGGGTCGGTTGCAGATCGGAAGAGCGTCGGGGCGGGGCGGGCGAATCGCGCTGGGGTG
>JAHCIE010000057.1 GCA_026129385.1 Anaerolineae bacterium | reverse complement strand
CTCGCGGTCGCCCTGGTCGCCATAGGCGTCGTGCCCGCGCTTATCGCGCCGGCGGCTGAAGTTGCCAGCGGCCCGGTGGGGTTGAGTGTCATCGCCGACGGTGTGCGCGGTACGCCGCCCAACATGGCTACGCTGATTGTTGGTCTGCTCCTGGGCGCGTGGCTGGCTGGCCTGGGGCTGAGTCTGGTTCGGGCACAGCTGCCGCCCGACTCGCGCACCGTCCGCGACCTGGGCGCGCTGCTGTCGATGGACTGGCTGTACCGGCGGCGTTGGCGGCCGGTACGGGTGGGCCTGGGCCTGTTTCAGACCCTGGCAAGCCTCGGTGCGGGTGAGCGCTACGTAGGGATGCTGGTCATCTTCGCCTTCATCCTGGCCCTGGCCCTCCTGGCGCAATCCTAATGGAAACCGTCCTCAGCCCGGCCCTGCTCTTCCTGGGCATCGTAGCCTGCACGGCGATCCTGGCTATCGCTGCCGACTGGCGCATCGCGGTGCTGGCCCTGTTGACGCAGTACCTGGTGGTTGGCGTCTTGTTGGCGCGCTTCGTCGCGCTGCAAGTGGCGGCTGTTAACATCATCGTGGGGGCCGTCGTGTGCGCCATTCTCTATGTGGCGGCGCGGGCTGCTGAGCACCACCCCGGCGGCGAAGGCTTTATCACGGACTCCGCCCGCCGCGCCCTGGTCTGGCCCCCCACCGTCAACGATCTCCTGTTTCGTGCGGCGGCGGTCGCGGTCATCGGGGCAGGCCTCCTTGGTACGGGGCTGAGTCAGGCGGGCTTTGAGGGGGCTAACATCACCCTCGCCCCGGCGGCCTGGCTGGCGGCAATGGGCCTGGTGTTGGTGGTACTCGGCCGCGCCACCTTCGCAGCGGGCCTGGGCTTGTTGACGTTGCAGAGCGGCTTCGAGGTTTTCTATAGCGGTCTCGATACCTCGCCCCTCGTCCTGGGGGGGCTGGCGATGGTGAGCCTGCTACTGGCCCTGGCGATCGCCTACGGGGTCGGTCGCGACCTGGACGAAGGCCCGTGAACAGCCTGGCCTTTGCCCTTACCCTCCCGATCCTGGCGGGCGGCGTGGCGTGGCTGACGCGCGGCGTTCACCGACTGGGTGGCGCGCTCGCCGTTGCCGTGGGTGTCATCGGCCTGCTGGCCTGCGCCTCTCTGCCCACCGAGCGCACCTTTCCCCTGGCCGCAGGCCTGGCGCTGGAGTGGTCGTCGGCCATCCGCCTGCTGGTGTTGGCGCTTTGGGCGGTACTGGCGCTGTTCGGCGCGCTGGAGTTGGCGCGGCCGGGATGGAGCTTCGTCATGCCGGCCGTCCTGGTGGCGACAGGCTTGACGCTGTTCGCCCTCACCCTGCGCCCGCTCCCGCTGGCATTCCTTGCGATGCAGATTGGCGGCCTGCTCATTGTCTTCCCGGCCCTCGAGGGACCAGCGCGGCGGCCGTGGGGTACGCTGGGCTATCTGGTGGTGACCATCATGAGCGGGGCCATCGGTCTGATGGGCCTATCCCTGGCCGAATTCCACGCCCAAAACCCCGACGAGGCGACGGCGCGCCTGGCCGCCGCGCTCTTCGCCGTTGCTGCGGGCCTTAGCCTGGCCCTCATCCCCCTCCACTTCTGGCTGCCGCGCGTCACCGAGACGGCCCCTTTCCAGGTGACGGCCTGGCTAGGCATCGTCGGGCAGCTGGGCATCCTGGGCCTTGTGCTGCGCTTGCTGACCGAGTATGATTGGCTGCTGACTGTGACGCCCCTCATCTACACGTTCATCCTGGGCGGCCTGGCGAGCGTCATCCTGGGCGGTGCGTTGGCGCTGGCGGCTCCCACCCCACGCCACTGGTTCGCGTATGCCATGATTTTTAGTACGGGCATCGCGGTCGTCGGCTTTGGGTTGTTTGTCCAGCAGGGGGCAGGCGGGGCCGCGTTGGCGCTGGTGAACCGCACGCTCGCGATTCTGGTCGCTACGGCGGGCTTCCGCGCCGTTCCGAACCTGGCGACACACTGGGATGACCTGCGCGGCATGGGCCGTCACGTGCCGCCGGCCGGCGTGGCGTTGGGAGTGGCGGCGGCCGCCTTTGCGGCGTTCCCACCGCTGGCCGGCTTTCCGGCGGCGTGGCTCATCTACCGCGCTGCGTTTGACGCTGCCCCCGTCCTCGCCTATCTGCTGGCGCCGGGTATGGTCCTGATGGCCCTGAGCGTGTTTCGGCTGCTGGTGACTCTGGTGGAACCTGGTGAGGGGCACGCGCGCGAGACGCCGCTGGGCCTATCGATCCTGATTGGTGGGCTGACACTGGGGCTGATCGTCCTCGGCCTGTTCCCCCAACTGGCGCTGGGGCCGATCATGTCGGCCCTGGCGACGCTGCGGTTCCTGCCATAGGGCGGCTGTTTGACATCGGGCTAGGGCAGGCTTATAATAGCGCCGCTCGCGCCCAGGATACCTACCCGCACTGCCTCGTGCGCGACACCTGGGCGTGTCGTTGTCCTATTCATGGTTAGCCGCGACGGCCGATTCGGTACGTTCCGGACATTCTAATTCGATGAAGCAGGCGAGGAGAGTAGGATATGACGGGCCGCCCCGATGACACGCCCCCATGGGCCCAACCGGAGGATGAGACGTATTGGGACGCACTCCTGTCGCAGGGCGAGGTTGCTTTCGAGCAGCCCCCCCGTGACTGGAACGGCGAGGGGGGCCGACTCCTCGCCCATGATCGGATCAACGGCCTGGGCGCGCCGACCCGCGACCAATGGGCGGTGCTCAAGGCTCACTTCGATGAGGGCGCGATTCTCAAGGGGCGTGTCATCGGCTGCAACCGAGGCGGCCTGCTGGTTCGCTTGCCGGACGCCGTGGGCTTCGTTCCCGCCTCACAGCTCAATGACCTGCCCCGCCGTATGGAAGGCGAGGAGCTGCGGCTCGAGCTGGAACGGCGCATGGGCCAGGACCTTGACTTGAAGCTTATCGAGCTGGACCGCAACCGCAACCGCATCATCCTTTCAGAGCGCGCGGCCATCTGGACGGGCGGCGGTGTAGATGCGCGCCTGGCGCAATTGGAAGAAGGCCAGGACGTGAGCGGCCGCGTGCGCAGTATCTGCCACTTCGGCGCGTTCGTCGATCTGGCCGGTATCGATGGCCTCATCCATATCTCGGAGTTGTCCTGGCAGCGCGTCGCCCATCCTAGCGAGGTTGTCGCGGTCGGCCAGGATGTGGACGTGCTGGTCATGCACGTCGACCGCGGCCAGCGGCGCGTGGCATTGAGCCTGAAGCGGCTGCGGCCCGACCCCTGGGCGACGGTGGAGGCGCGCTACGTGCCCGGCCAACTGGTGAGCGGTGTCGTCACCAACGTCGTCGACTTCGGCGCATTCGTGCGCATCGAAGAGGGTCTGGAGGGTCTCATCCACATCTCGGAACTGGCCGATGGCAATTTCCTCCATCCCCGCAACGTGGTGGAGGAAGGCGACACGGTGACGCTGCGGGTGCTGAACATTGACCCGCACAACCGGCGGTTGGGGCTGAGCCTGCGCCAGGCCTACGTCGCGGAGCCGAAGCCCAACGGGATAGCGCCCTGAGCGGCTCCGCGTCGAGTTCAAGGCCGCACGGGCGGGAGGGGAGGGCGAGCCTGACAGGCGGCCCGCCTCCCGCCCGTATGATTGAATGAGGTTCCCGCATGGCCCGCCGCGCAAGGCGTCAGCCGCCTGAGACACCCCCGCCCCAGCGTCCCCTGGCCCCTGCAACGGACGACGAGGCCCCCGCGTGGCCCATCCGCCCCGCCGAGGCCGTCGGCGCGCTTCTGCTCATCCTCAGCGTCATCACTCTGCTCAGCCTCCTGGCGGTCAATCGCGGTAGCCTGACCGACCTGTGGGCGACTAACGTGCGACGGGCCTTCGGCTGGGCTGCCCTGCCGATGACAGCCCTACTGGGTGTGGCCGGGGTCTGGCTCCTGACGCAGCGCTGGCATGGCCGCGAGACACCCTGGTATCGAGTGATGTGGGCCGAGATCGCCCTGTTTGCCGCCGTTGCCTTGTTGGCCGTGGCGGGCGGCGGCTCGGCCACCGAGCGCGCCTACGCGGGACAGGGCGGCGGGCTGGTGGGCTACGGACTCTTTTGGGGCGTGGCCGATGTCATTACCCCCTGGCTGGCGATTCTGGCCTGGCTCGCTATCCTCCTGCTCGCCCTGGTCGGCGTGACCACACGCACCCCCCGCGAGATGCTGACCCGTGGACGGCAGGGGCTGACGGCCCTGCGCCTGCCCTTCGCCCCCGAACCATCCTCCGCCACGGCTGCCCTGCCCCGCAAGCCGCGCGTGATGGCTCCGCCCGCGATGGACGAGCCAGACGACGATGAGCCGCTGGCTGTGGCGGAGGCCAGGCCCACGCCGGGCGCGACGCGCGGCGGCAAGGGTAGCAAGGGTGGCAAGAAGCAGCCCACCGATACACCCGCGCCTGTCACGGCTACCACGGCCGTTTTGCCGATGCTGCCCCCGTTGGACATCCTCGACCGTGGCTCGCCCGTCCGCTACCGCGAGGACGAGGTGCGCGAGCGCAGCCAGATCATCGAGGAAACGCTGGCGGCCTTTGGGATTCCGGCGCGGGTTGTCTCGGTGAACCAGGGGCCGACCGTTACCCAGTACGGCATTGAGCCAGGCTTCATCGAGCGACGGCTGCCGGACGGGACAGTCGAGCGGCGCAAGATCAAGGTCAGCAAGATCATGTCGCTCCAGAATGATCTGGCGCTGGCTCTGGCTGCCCCCTCCTTGCGCCTGGAAGCGCCGGTGCCGGGCCGCAACGTCGTCGGTATCGAAGTGCCGAACGCCAATGCCTCGCGGGTCGCGCTGCGCAATCTGATGGAGTCGCCAGCTTACCAGAAGATGCCCTCGATGCTGCGCCTGGTCCTGGGCGAGACGGTGCGCGGCGCGCCGGCCGTCGCCGACCTGGCGAAGATGCCCCACCTGCTCATCGCGGGCGCAACGGGGTCAGGCAAGTCGGTGTGCATTAACGCCATCATCGCCTGCCTGCTCTTCAATAATACGCCGGAGACGCTCAGGCTGATGCTGGTCGATCCCAAGCGCGTCGAGTTGGTGGGCTTCAACGGCGTGCCCCACTTGCTGGCGCCGGTGGTGGTGGAGATGGACGAGGTTGTCGGCGCGCTGCGCTGGGCCATCAAGGAAATGGAGCGCCGCTACCAGGTGTTCGCGGCGTTGGGTGTGCGCAACATCGATGGCTACAACAAGCGAGTCGTCACCACCACGGGCCAGACGTTGCCCTATCTCGTCATCATCGTCGACGAGCTGGCCGACCTGATGATGGTGGCCGCCGAGGAGGCGGAGCGGCTGATCTGTCGCCTGGCGCAACTGGCCCGCGCCACCGGCATCCACCTCATTCTGGCGACGCAGCGCCCATCCACCGATGTGGTGACCGGCCTCATCAAGGCCAACTTCCCGGCCCGTATCGCCTTCGCTGTGGCGAGTTCCATCGACTCGCGGGTGATTCTCGACAGTGTCGGCGCAGAGAAGCTGCTGGGGCGCGGCGACATGCTGTTCATGGCCCCCGACGCCCCGGCCCCCGAGCGCCTGCAAGGCGCGTTTGTGACCGACCGCGAGCTAGACAAGCTGGTGAAGTACTGGCGGCGCGTCGGCGGGCCGACGTCCCCGCGCGCCGACGCGGCCCCCTGGGAGGATTTCATCGGCGAGGACGACTCGGCCGACGAGAAGCTGATTGCTGAGGCCACGGCCCTGGTCCGCCAGCATCGCACGGCGTCGGTGTCCTTCCTCCAGCGTCGGCTGCGCATCGGCTACCCCCGCGCGGCGCGCCTGCTGGATGAGCTGGAGGAGCGCGGCGTGGTGATGGCCGCCGACAATGGGCGAAGCCGCATCGTGCTGGTGGAGGACGACGAGGATGATATGACCCGCCTCGACGACGATGCCGTAACGCGCGCGGGGCCGGCGGGTGACGTATGGGCCGAGAGTCGTGAGGACTGAGGCGCGGGGGGCGGCGGTGGCCGCGCTCGTGGCTGTCGTGCTTCTGGCGGTGGCGAGTCTGTGGCTAGCCGCGCCGCCCGCCGCCTCCGACTCGTTGGCCGCCCCTGTGACTACCCCCACCCCTTACCCGCTGTATCTGCCGTTGGTGGCGCGCCGCGTCGACAGCGTGCGGGCCACGGCCACCCCCGGCCTGCCGCCGCCCATCACGCCTACCCCGGTGACGGGCTACGTATGTGCCCTGCCGCCCGATGGCGCGCAGACATGCTGGGCCTCGGCCCGCTTCAGCCTGTCGCGCGGGCCGGGGCCGGTCTGCGGCGTGGACATGAGCATTGCCTACTATCTGGTGTCGGACCGGGTCAACCTGGAGGTGTACACCGGCCAGTACGTCCAGGCGCGCGGTATGACCGAGGAGGGGCCGCCCCAGTGCCCGCCATTGCTGCGGGTCGCCGAGATTCAGCCGTTGCCGTAACGGGCCAATTGGCAAACGCGCGGGGGACCAGGCTCTTGTCCTGGTCCCCCGCGCGTTCAACTATAGCCGCTTCAGGCGACGGGGCCTGGGGGAGGCGCTCAGTCTGGGTCGCGCTCGTCACCGTCGCGCGCCACAAGGACGTCGCACGGGGCTGAGCGGACGACCTGTTCAGTCACACCCTCCGCCGACCAGCCCAACAGGTCGATGTTGAGGTGGGGGGGCATGACGATCAGGTCGATATGGTGCGCGCGGGCGTGGGCCACAATGGTCTCGGCGACGGAATCATAGCCTGGCAGAACGGAGACGTGGGTCCCCACCCCCTGCTCGATGAGCCTGGCTCGCCATCGCGCCAGCATCGCCTCGGCATCCATTGCAGGAACTTCGTCCATGAAGGCCCCGGCCCAGGGATTCCCACCCATCGGCTCAGGGACGACCACCTGGGCGAGGATGACGTGGCTGTCGAAGGTGCTAGCCAGCTCCTCCACCTGCTCGATGGTCGACCCCGCGTGGAGGGGGTCGTCCAGGTAGACCAGAATGTTCTTGTACATCGCTCCCTCGACTTCTAGCCCGGTAGGAACAGATGTGCCACCGGTTTCCAGAGTATAGTCCAATAGACGGCTAGAGGGCAACAATGGTTCCACGTCCAGGATAGCACAATCGAGCGTGTCAGGCTAGGGCGGAGTTGGCAGGCCAGGTGTGAGAGACGTCATAGCTAATCGCGGTCAGTGCGGCGGCGACTCTTCTCGGCGTGGCGTTCGAGGGCGAGGTACACCAGGCGGTGGCACAGTTCGCGGTAGCTTACGCCACTGGCCGCCCACATCTTGGCGTACATGCTGATAGGGGTGAAACCGGGCAGGGTGTTGATCTCGCTTAGCCACAACTCGCCGGTGTCGCGGTCCATCAGGAAGTCGACGCGACTCAAGCCACTGGCGTCGACGGCGCGGTACGCTTCGATCGCCAGCCGTTGAATCTCATCCGCGACCGCCGGGGCGACCGGGGCCGGGATGATCGGCTCCGACTCGCCGTCCAGGTATTTGGCGGCGTAGTCGTACCACTCGTTGCTGGAAACAATCTCGCCGACCACGGACACGGCCACGTCGTCGTTGCCTAATACGCTGATCTCGATATCGCGGGCATTGATACCCTGCTCGACGACAATCTTGCGGTCGTAGCTGGCGGCCAGGTCCAGGGCGGCGGGCAGGTCAGCGGCGGCCTTGACCTTGCTGATGCCCACCGACGAGCCGAGGTTGGCCGGCTTGACGAAGACCGGGTAGTGAAGCGCATCCTCGATGAGAGCCACGACTCGCTCCGGGTCGCTCTCCCAGTCGCGGCGCAGGAAGGTCACATAGGGTAGCACGGGCAGGTTGGCGGCGCGGAACACGACCTTCATCATCGCCTTGTCCATCCCCACCGCCGAGGCGAGGACGCCGCAACCTACATAGGGCACGTCGGCCAGCTCCAGCAATCCCTGAACCGTACCATCCTCGCCATACGTGCCGTGGAGGACGGGGAAGATGACATCGATGTCGGTGATGCGGGGCGACTCCCCCTCGTGGGGATGCAGGCGCAACAGGGCGCGGCCCCCTGACGGGTCGGGGGTGAGGGTGACTGCCTCGACGCTCTCATCGCCCTCCGACAGCGCCCGCCACGGGTCGCCACCCGCCAGCCAGCGGCCATCGCGGGTGATGCCGATAGGCACGACGTCAAACTCCCCCGTCAGGTTGTCCATGACAGCGCGGGCGGAGGCGAGGGATACGTCGTGCTCGGCTGAGCGGCCACCGAACAGAACCCCCACCCGCGGGCAGCGGCGCGGCGGGGTGGTCATGGCTGGTCCTCGACCGGCAGGCGTACGCCAGACTTGGGGTCGACCGCCCCGGACTCTATATCAGCCAGGAGGTGGTAGTAGTAGGTGACGCACTCGTCACAGACGTACGCATCGTGCACGCCGGGGAAGAGGCGAGCGACACGGTCCGAGGTCTTCTCGCAGAAGGAGCACTTCTTGTAGCTCTTGACGGGACCGCGTAATCGATCGACGGGGCTTTCGCGCATGACGCGCTCCTTTCAGGCTCAACCGACTTCTCGATTCTAGCGACAAACAGGCGCGGGGTCCAATCGTCCTGGCCGGGCCGGGCGTAGCGACGCTTCGCGGCCCCCAGGGTGACAGGGACTGTGCTATAATTCACGCCATGTTCGAACTCGTGTTTCTCGGTACCGCCGCCTCCGCCCCGTCGGCGTGGCGGAATCTGCCTTCCACCCTCGTCTTCCACGACGACAGGCGTTTCATCGTAGATGTGGGTGAAGGCACACAACGACAATTGCTGAAGAGCGGTGTCGGCTTCAAGCGCCTCAACACCGTGCTGCTCACCCACGGCCACCTGGACCACATTCTCGGCCTGGGCGGTCTCATCTCTACCTTCGCCCGCTGGGAGGCGATAGATGCCTTTGACATCTACGGCGGCAAGGCTACCCTGGAGCGCGTGCGCGACCTGATGAAGGTGGTCCTGCGCGGCGGCGAGGTGCGCGTCAAGATTAACCTGATCGAAATCGAACCGGGTGTGCTCCTGCGCGGCAAGGGGGTGACCGTCTCGGCCTTCCCCGTCAATCATCGCGGCGGTTCGTCCTTCGGCTTCAGCTTTGAGGAACCGGACCGGCGCCCTTTTCTGGTCGAGGCGGCCGAGGCATTGGGCGTACCGGCCGGCCCCGAGCGCCGTGACCTGGTGGCCGGGCGTTCGGTCACGCTGGCCTCTGGCATGACGGTGTATCCGGAGCAGGTCCTGGGGCCGGCGGTTCCCGGCGCGAAGGTCGTCTATATGGGCGACATTAGCCGCACGGACGGCCTCGTCGAGGCGGCGCGAGGGGCAGACGCCCTGGTTACTGAGGCGACCTACGCGAGCGCCGACGCTGACCTGGCCCGCGACTTCGGTCACATTACGGCCGCCCAGGCGGCCATGATCGCCAAGTCGGCCGGGGTCCGCTACCTGTATCTGAACCACATCTCGCGCCGCTACAGTGGCCGCGAGTTGGAGGCCGAGGCGCGCGCCATCTTCCCGCACTCGATGGTTGTCGATGACCTGGACCACTTCCGAGTGACGCGCGACGGCTCACCTCAGCGTGTAGCCCGATCCGACGAGGGGCGGTAGCCGCCGGACCATGGACGAGATTCCGCTAGAACTGGCCGTCTTGCTGGGCCTGATCCTGCTCAACGCGGTCTTCGCCCTATCGGAGATGGCAGTCGTGTCATCGCGGCGCGCCCGCTTGCAGCAGCGCGCCGCCGACGGCGACGCCGGGGCGACGGTTGCACTGGCCTTGAGCCAGTCGCCCCAACGGTTCCTGTCCACGGTGCAGATCGGCATCACGTTGGTCGGCATTGTGGCTGGCGCTTTTGGCGGCGCAACACTGACCCAGCAGCTCGCCCCCTTCATTGCGAGTGTGCCCGCGCTCGCACCCTATGCCACAGCCATCGCCGGCGGCCTCGTGGTCCTGGGCATCACCTACCTGTCGCTGGTCATCGGCGAGTTGGTTCCCAAGGCCATTGCCCTTCAGAACCCTGAGGCCATCGCCTCAGCCATTGCGCGTCCCATGCAGGCCGTCTCACGACTGGCGTCACCCTTCGTGTCGGTGCTGACCGTCTCCACCGATGCGGTGCTGCGTGTGCTGCGGGTACGGCCGCCCGAAGAGCCGCCTGTGACCGAGGAAGAGATCCGCATCATGATCGCGCAGGGCGCGGAGGCGGGTATCTTCGAGCCAGCCGAGCAGGATATGGTGGCCGGGGTGTTCCGGTTGGGCGACCAGAACGTGGAAGACCTGATGACGCCGCGCACACGCATCGTGTGGCTGGATGCCGCTGATCCGTTGCCAGACGTGTGGCAGACCATCGCGCAGGCTCCCTACTCGCACTTCCCGGTCTACGCCGACACTCCCGACAACGTCGTGGGCATCGTCTCAGTCAAGGACGTTGGGGCCAGGATGGTAGCCAGGGAGATGGTTGACCTGCCCGCGCTGGCGGCTCGGCCGCTGTTCGTCCCCGAAACGATGGGGGTACTGGCGCTGCTGGAGACCTTCAAGCAGTCGGGGCAGCATATCGCTCTGGTCATCGACGAATATGGGGGCATTCAGGGGCTGGTGACGGTCACGGATGTCCTGGAAGCCATCGTGGGTGACATGCCTCAACCGGGCGACACGGAGGCGCAGGTCGTGCGCCGCGAGGATGGCTCGTGGCTGGTAGATGGGATGACGCCCGTCGATGAGTTGCGCGAGGTGATTCCCATCGGCCCTCTGCCGGGCGAGGAGCGCGGCGACTTTGTGACAGTGGCAGGCTTTGCCCTGAGCCGGTTGGGACGTATCCCGCGCTCTGGTGACTATTTTACCTGGAACGGCTATCGCTTCGAGATCGTTGATATGGACGGCCAGCGGGTAGACAAGCTGTTGATTGCTTCGCCGCCCGGCGGGGCCTGACCCAAGGCTGAGAGGCGCATGTCGTTCGTTACCCATCTGCGCTGCCCGCGCTGCGGGCGGACTTACAGCGCCGACGAGGCGCATAATGTGTGTGAGTGCGGCGCGCCGCTGCTGGTCGAGTACGACCTGGCGGCCATGCGCCGCCTGTCTCCCGCCGACCTGTGGCCGGCGTCGAGGGGCATGTGGCGTTATGCGCCCTTCCTGCCCGTCAAGGACCCCTCCAACATCGTCACCCTCGGTGAGGGCGGCACGCCCACCTTGCGCGCCCCCCGCGCGGGCGCGGCGGCGCGCATCGATAACTTGTGGATCAAGGACGAGGGCCTGAACCCGACGGGATCGTTCAAGGCGCGGGGCGCGGCGGCGGGCGTCAGCAAGGCCAAAGAGTTGGGCATCGCCGCCGTCGCCATGCCGACGGCGGGCAACGCGGGTGGGGCGTGGGCGGCCTACGGCGCGCGCGCGGGCATCCAGGTCCATATCGCCATGCCCAAGGATGCGCCGGACATCAACAAGCAGGAGGTGCGGCGCTACGGCGGCCACCTGACCCTGGTCGACGGCCTCATCTCCGACGCGGGGAAGCTCATCGCGGCCGAGGCGAAGGCGCACGGCTGGTTCGACGTGGCGACGCTCAAGGAGCCGTACCGCATCGAGGGCAAAAAGACGATGGGGCTGGAGCTGGCCGAGGCGTGGGGCTGGACGACGCTGCCCGATGTGGTGGTCTACCCGGCCGGCGGTGGCGTGGGCATCATCGGCATCTGGAAGGCGATCACCGAGTTGCGCGCCATCGGCTGGACCGCCGCGCCCATGCCGCGCTTTGTCGTCGTGCAGGCGGCGGGCTGCGCACCGCTGGTGAAGGCGTGGGACGAGGGCAAGGACGTCTCCGAGTTCTGGCAGGGCGCGGCGACCGTCGCCAGTGGGCTGCGCGTGCCCAAGGCGCTGGGCGACTTCCTGGTGCTCCAGGCGCTGCGGGAGAGCGGCGGCGCGGCCATCGCCATCCCCGACGCGGAGATTCTGCGCTTCGGCGCGCTGCTGGCCGAGACTGAGGGCCTGTGGGCCGCGCCCGAAGGGGCGGCGACGCTGGCCGCTGCCGCCGAGCTGCGCGGCCGTGGCTGGATTCGCGACGGCGAGAGCGTCGTCCTCATCAACACCGGCAGCGGGCTGAAGTACCCGGAGGTGTAATACTAAACGTGGATGGATCAGCGGCGAATGGTCGCGCATCCAAACACGGTTGGCATAAGGGAGTCGCGCGCGGGTCAGGGTGTCGACAGGGGTAGGTCAACGGGCCTACCCCTGTCGCCTTTCCGTCGTAGCCGGTTGACTGACAAGATGTTGGCCCATATAATGATGGGCGTTGGACGGCCCAGGAGTCCAACACGGCAGAAGACGGGGTGGAAGCTGGAGAAGCAATGCCCTCCTCGGTGCGCATTCGACTGGTTCTCGCTCTTGAGACGGACCTCGCGCTATCGGGCGTGCAGTCTTCGCTGGCCCAGACCCGCTCGATTGACATCGTCGGCGAGGCGCGCGACGGCGCGCTGGCTATGGCAGTCGCCCGTCAGCGGTCGGCCGACGTGCTCCTGCTCAGTTGCGCCCTGGCTGGCATGCTGGCATCCGACCAGATGGCCCCGGTGGGCGAGATGGATCAGACGACTCGCCTTCTCATTTTGGGCGCGCCCGACGATGAGGCGTGTTTGCGAGCGATGCTCGCTCTGGGTGCGGCCGGCTATATGGCGACCACCGAGTCGGCGCGGGCGGTGGTCGCGGCGGTGCGCGCCGTGGCGCGGGGACAGCCGTACTTCAGCCTGGCGATTCAGAAGCGCCTGGCCAAGTTGGCGGCCCAGGCCGTGGCCGAGCCTGGTGAACTCGATAAGGTTGGGCTGACAGACTCGGAACGGGCCATACTGGACGGCCTGGCGCGGGGATGGGACGATGCTCGAGTTGCCGAGACGCTCAGCATAGCGGAGCGGACGGTCCGCTATCATCTACGCAAGATCAAGGACAAAGTAGGCATCGAGAACCGCACAGAACTGGTCGTGTGGGCGATTGGGCAAGGGTTAGGGAAAGACGCCTGAGACAGTAGGAGCGCGTATAGCGCACGTGGGTTTGCCCTTCTGGTAAACCTACGTTGCCATTTTCGGCCATGACATTGCCTACAATGGTAACAAAAGGTTGCCCAAGCTGGCAACGTAGATTGCCGCGTTGAATGACCCCAAAACGAGCGCCATGTGCTATGGTGAGACTGTGACGGCCGACACCCGGCCGGGCCAGCCGCCGCAGGAGGGTAGCCATTGGCAAGACGAATCCCGGCGCACGGGGGGAATCGACCAGGTTGGTTCGCTCTGGCGAACCGCCCCCTATGTAACGGAGGACCATTCCATGCGTAACGTGCGAATGCTAGTGCTGGCCGTGCTCCTGCCCCTGATGGTAGGGCTGATTGCAGGTCACCTGGCCGCGGAGCCGGCTCAGGCCGCGGCGAACCGGGCCTACTATCGGGTGACTCACACGGACACGAGCGGCAACAATGTGAAGGTTTCCGACGGGTACACGGTTGAGTATCGTCTCTATCACAAGGACAATGGGTGGGGCAGTTGGGTCAGCAAGACGAACACGGGAACCATTGTGTTGACCTGTTCATCGACGACTCAGGCCTACCGATGGGAGTATGTCACCGACGACTTTGATGATTCCGTCTACACATCCGTTGAGTGGCGAGCGACTGTCACCTCGGGCTATTCGGGGAACCGATGCAGTGACAGTGCCGGCAAGTCGTACGGCGCGACTGAGACGCTTAACAAGCTCACCTTCCCGGGCGGTACAGCCACCAATCTCTTCAGCAACTACCAATAGAGGGACACGCCAACAGACAATTCGAGGCGACCGGACGGTCTGGTCGCCTCGAATCGATGCCTATGGGCTTCTGATGTCAGCATCTCACCGCACTACATAAGGCAAGAACAGGCTATTAGGGCTGGCCGGTGTATGTGTAAGCGTGACCGTGGGTGTCGAAGTAGGCGTAGGAGGCTGTGGCGTATCTGTGCTGGTAGGAGTTGCTGTCTGTGTGCTTGTGGC
>JAHCIE010000569.1 GCA_026129385.1 Anaerolineae bacterium | reverse complement strand
GGCTTCGCCTATAGCCCGGCCGCCCTGTCCCCCGCCCTGACTCAGCTGGCCGTCGCCTACGCCCCCGCCGAGCAGGTGCGCCGCTGGAACGGCGCGACGGGCGACAACGCTCTGGTGGTGCGCTTCGACAACTTCGCCGCCCGCGACGAGACCATCGCCGACATCCAGCGACTACTACGCCAGCGCGGCCTGCCCATCATCCAGCAGCAAGTCCGCGATCCCGACAACTTCGTCGGCAAGCGCGAGCTGGACGCCCTGGTGCGGGTGCTAGGCCTGTTCTCGGCCCTGGGCCTGCTGCTCAGCGGCTTCCTGGCCGCCAACACCCTGTCGGCCATCGCCGCCGAGGGCATGCGCGAGATCGGCGTCATGAAGGCCGTCGGCGCGACGCCCCGCCAGGTACTGCTGGTCTACCTGAGCGGCGCGCTGACCTACGGCGTCATCGGCACGCTCATTGGCCTGCCCCTCGGCGCGGTGGTTAGCGCGTGGCTCTACCACCGCGCGGCCAGCCTGACCAGCATCGGCCCCGAATACAGCGTGCCTCCCCAGGCCGTCGCCCTGGGCGTCCTGGTCGGCCTGGGCGTGACCCTCGTCGCGGGACTGCCCGCCGCCCTGTCTGCGGCGCGAGTCACGGTGCGCGAGGCCATGAGCGCGCAGGGAGTCGCAGCCACATTTGGTAAGCGGCCCCTGGAGCGCGCCCTCGCCCAGGTGCGCGGCCTGCCTCGCACGACCCTCATCGCCGTGCGCAACCTCGGCCGCCGCCTGGGGCGCAACGTCGTCACCCTGCTCATGATCGCCCTGGCCGTCGCCTCCTTCCTGGCCGCGCGCACCACCTCGGCCTCGGTGGACACCGCCGTCGAGGCCATCTTCCGCGCCTACAACGCCGATGCCTGGCTCTCCCTTGGCCAGCCCGTCGCGCCCACCTTCGCCGGGCAACTGCGCGCCACGCCGGGCGTCAGCCAGGCCGAACCCTGGTCCCTGACCAACGGCTTCGTGCGCCAGCGCCGCGTGCGGGTGTGGGGCGTGCCCGCCGACACCCGCCTGTACACGCCCGCCCTGGTCGAGGGCCGCTGGCTGCGCGTCGGCGCGCCCGACGAGGTCGTCGTCTCGGCCGACGTGGCCCGCGAGCGGGACATCCAGGTCGGCGACACCGTGGCCCTCACCATCGGCGACCGCGAGCGACCGCTGACCGTGGTCGGTATCCTGGTCGACAACGCCATCTTCCTGGGCAGCAGCCTCGCCGGCAAGGTCTTCGCCCCCACCGAGACCGTCGACCGCCTGCGCGATCGCGCCGTAGCCGATTTCTTCGCCCTGAGCGTCGCCGACCCACGCCCTGAGGCCGTCGATGCCGTCCTGGCCGATCTAGAGAGCCGCGCCCGCGCCTTCCGCCCGGCCACCGAGGCCGCCCACGCCGACCGCGCCGCCGCCGCCAACCCGGCCCGCCTGCTGTCGGGCGCGCTGTGGGCCATGGCCGTGCTGGTCGGCCTCATCGGCGCGCTGGGCGTTCTCAACACCCTGACCCTCAACGTCATCGAGCGGCGGCGCGAGATTGGCGTCATGCGTGTCATCGGCGCGCGCGACCGTCAGGTAGCGAGTATCTTCGTCACCGAGGGCCTTGCGCTGGGTCTGGCGGGCTGGCTGCTGGGCGTGGGTCTAGGCTACCTGGTCGGTTGGGGCTTCGTGGGGGCGCTCGGCCGCGCCCTGTTCCCGATGGCCTACGTCTTCCCCTGGCCCGCCGTCGCCGCCAGCCTGCTCTTTGCCCTGCTCCTCGCGGGCGCGGCGAGTCTGCTCCCGGCCCTGGCCGCCGCCCGCCTGCCCGCCGCCACGGCGCTGCGCTACGAGTGAGCCTGCCCGTCGCCCTCGCCTGCACCTGGCAGCCGCGCGGCGAGCTGCCCCGCCTGCGCCACTGGCGCGCGACGCTCCTCGACGTGTACAATGGTGTCTTCATCGCCCTACCGCCCGACACTGGCCCGACCCTGGCCGCGACGCTGAACGACTTACCCGGCATCCACGCCCTCGTCGCGGCCGACTGGGCGCAGGGACGACCAACGGCCCTGCGCGCTGCCCTGGCGACCGACGCCACCTCTATCCACTACTGTGACCTGGATCGCGCCCTGCACTGGGTCGAGACGCGCCCCGACGAACTGCGGGCGACAGTCGAGGCCGTGCAGCGCGTGGACTGCCTCGTCCTGGGCCGCACCGACTGGGCGTGGGCGACGCACCCGGCGGCGATGCGCGAGACGGAGGCCCTGTTCAACCTCGTCTTCTCGGCCGCCCTGGGTATCGACGCCGACTTCGGGGCGGGGTCGCGGGGCCTGAGCCGCCGCGCCACCGAGTTCGTCCTGGCCCACGGCCCCGCCACCCACTGGATCGACGCCGCCTGGCC
>JAHCIE010000568.1 GCA_026129385.1 Anaerolineae bacterium | reverse complement strand
CGCCTGGCGGGCCGGTTGTGGCTCCCAGCCGCCGGTCCGCCCACCGGTGGCCTACCGGCCGCCAGCCCGTCGCATCATCCACACATCCACAGCCCCTACGACGACTATAAGATATGATTCTGATAAGGGGAAAGAGAAGGGTTAGCCGTGTTCGGCTATAATTTCTTCCAAGTACACGGGCAAAGAGGACCACTATGGCATTCAACAGCTTGAGCGAATTTGTCAGATACCTGGAGAAACGCGGCCAACTGAGGCGCATCAAGACGCCAGTGTCCAATCTGCTGGAGATTACCGAGATCACCGATCGCGTCAGTAAGGGGCCAGCGGCGCAGAACGTGGCCCTGCTGTTCGAGCGGGTAGAGGGCTACGACATGCCTGTGCTCATTAACCTGTTCGGCAGCCGCCAGCGCATGGCCTGGGCGCTGGGCGTCGACGATATCGAGGACGTGCGCCACAAGATCGCCAAAATGCTGGCGCTGGACATGCCCCGCAGCTGGCAGGAGAAGGCGGCCAAAGGCGCGGAGATGCTCAACGTGGCGCGCGCCGTCGGGCCGCGCATCGTGGGCAAGGGCGCATGTCAGGAGGTGGTCCAGGTCGACGGCTTCTCGCTACGCGACCTGCCTATCCTGCAATGCTGGCCGCTGGACGCCGGGCAGTACATCACCCTGCCGTCGGTCATCTCCCGCGACCCCAGGACCGGCCGCCGCAACGTGGGCATGTACCGCCTGCAAGTCTACGACGATACGACACTGGGCATGCACTGGCAGCGTCACAAGGGCGGCACGGAGCACCAGCGCGCCGCGCTGGAGATGGGGCGGCAGCAGATACCGGTGGCGGTGTCCCTCGGCGGCGACCCGGCCGTCATCTGGTCTGGCTCCGCGCCCCTGCCCCCCGACATCGACGAGTTCATGCTGGCGGGCTTCCTGCGCGGGAAGCCGGTCGAGCTGGTGAGGTGCATCACCCAGCCGTTGGAAGTCCCCGCCGACGCCGAGATCGTCATCGAAGGCTACCTGGACCCGGCCGAGCAGCGCGTCGAGGGGCCGTTCGGCGACCACACCGGCTACTATTCCCTGGCCGACCACTACCCCGTCATGCACGTCACGGCCATCACGCGCCGTAAGGACGCCATCTACCCGACGACCATCGTCGGCCGCCCGCCGATGGAAGACTACTGGATGGGCAAGGCCACCGAGCGCATGTTCCTGCCCATGATGAAGCTGTTTCTGGGCGAGATCGTGGACATCAACATGCCCGCCGAGGGCGTGTTCCACAACCTCGTTATCGTGTCTATCAAGAAGCGCTACCCCGGTCACGCCCGCAAGGTGATGTACGGTCTGTGGGGGCTGGGGCTGATGATGCTCGCCAAGACTATCATCGTCGTCGATGAGGACGTGGACGTCCACGACCTGTCGCAGGTGGCCTTCGAGACGCTGTCCAACTACGACCCCCGGCGCGACGTGGTCATCGTCGAGGGGGCGACGGATGACCTGGACCACGCCTCGCTGGAGAAGAACTACGGCGGCAAGCTGGGCATCGACGCCACGCGCAAGACGGCGCGTGACCCCGGCCCGCACCAGACGTGGCCGACGGAGCTTGAGATGACGCCGGAGGTGAAGGCCCTGGTGGACGGCAAGTGGGACCGCTATGGGTTGGGAGCCTTCATCCCGCACGAGGGGAAGGCGACCACCGACCACGGAGAACGACATGCTGACCTTTAGTGACTACGACGTTCTGACCTTCGACTGCTACGGGACGCTCATCGACTGGGAGACGGGCATCTGGCAGGCGCTCCAACCCACGCTCGCCGGGCACGGGGTCCGCCTCGCCCAGGATGAGGCGCTGGAACTGTACGGCGAGCTAGAGGCGGCGGCGGAGCGCGGCGAGTATCGCGAGTACAAGGCCGTGCTGCGCCAGGTGCTGGCAGGGCTCGGCGCGCGCCTGGGGTTCACGCCGAGCGAGGCCGAGCTGGCGACGTTCTCCCAATCCGTGAAGGACTGGCCCGCCTTCCCCGATTCCGCCCGCGCCCTGGGCGCGCTGAAGACGAAGTACCAGCTGGCCATCATCTCTAACATCGACGACGACCTGTTCGCCTATTCGGCGCAACGCCTGCAAGTTCCCTTCGATTGGGTCATCACGGCGCGTCAGGCGCGGTCATACAAGCCGTCGCTGAACAACTTCCGCGTGGCCTTCGAGCGCATGGGCGTGCCTCAGAACCGCATCCTCCACGTCGCCCAGAGCCTGTATCACGACATCGTGCCCGCGAAGGCGCTCGGTCTGGCTACAGTGTGGGTCAACCGCCGCCACGACAAGGCCGGCTTCGGCGCGACACCCGCCGCCGAGGCGCAGCCTGACCTGGAAGTGCCCGACCTTCAGACGCTGGCCGCGC
>JAHCIE010000567.1 GCA_026129385.1 Anaerolineae bacterium | reverse complement strand
TGCGCATACTCGCCTTGACGCCATGCGCCCGCGACAGGACTACGGCATTACGTGTCACCTCCGCGCCCGGCCCCGCCGTGGTCGCCACGGCCATGTAGGGCGCGGCCGGTTGAGTGATGGCCTTGCCCCGCCCGACAACCTCCATGTAGTCCAGCGGCTCGCCGCCGTTGGTCAGCAGGCCCGCCACGGCCTTGCCCATGTCCAGCGCGCTGCCGCCGCCCAGGCCGACAACCACGTCTGCGCCCGCCTGCCGCGCCGCGTCGGTGGCGGCTGTGACGCTCGTCACCTCCGGCTCGCCAATGACAGTGAAAGTCGTCAACCTCACACCGAGTGCGGCCAGTTGCGCCGTCAGCCTCCCGGCGGGGCCGCCGTCGGCGAAGGCGGACGGTCCCGCGACCAGAAACACGTGGCGGCCCTGCTCGGCAGCGAGCTTGCCGACCTGGTCGAAGACACCGGCGCCGAACAGGATGCGCTGGGCCGTCGCAAAGTCAAAGACGGGAAGAAGAGGCATCGTCGGCTACCACCCGCCATCTGGAGGCAACAACGTGGTAAACATGGCGCGGTGACGCGGCTCAGCTAGCAGGCCGTCGATGGTCGACTTCCAGCGGGCGTAGTGGGCCGTCTGCTGGTGCACGCTCACGTCGTCGGGTGTGCGGTACACCTCATACAACGCGAACCGGGCAGGGTCGTCCTGGGAGCGCAGCACGTCAAAGCGCAGGTTGCCAGGCTCCTGGCGCGTGTTCTGGTGATTGTATTGCACCAGTTCGAGGAAGTCATCGATTTTGTCGGGCTTGACGCGCAGGGTCACGAAGAGAACTTGCATGCGGGTATCTCCGGGGGTTGTCATTCCCTCTCCCAGGGGGAGTGGGAGCCACAGCATAGGCCTCAGCGGGGCAGATGGATTGTAACCTCGCCCGCCCCTGCTGACAATCGTCGCCTCAGGGAGCCTACCCCGCCTCGGTCGGGCGCACGCCGAAGCGCACCGAGCGCGGCGGCAGGGTCAGTGACGGCGGCCAGGTCTCCCCGGTCGCGGCGTCGGCCAGGGGCGCGGGGTACAGGGCCACCGCCTGCTCATCGTCGGTCCCGTTGATCAGGCCCACGTACTCCTGACCGTCGGCCACACGGCGCGCGACCATGACGCCGATAGGGGCCTCGATCAGCTCCCACACGCCGGCCACGTGGACCAGCCACGCCACGGCCTGGTCGGCCAGGGCATCGGTCGGCCATGCCCCCAGGTAAGCCACCTGCCCGCCGCCGACAATGCGCAGCGTCGCCGCCGCCTGCCCCGCCAGCAACCCACTCATCCACGTGGCGACCGTCTCGACGCCCGTCGTCGGTTCCAGCGCCTCAGCCCACACCACGACGGACGCCGTCGCGCCCTCATTGTCTGCCCACCCCAAGTCGTAGCTCAAGCCGGGCGGCAGGCTGTGGAAGGCCGTCACCTGCGCGCCCACCAGGTCCGTCAGCGCGCCCGGCGGGCCTTCCGGCCACACCAGGTTCGTCGGCGTCTTGAAGCCGGAGCGCGGCCCGATGAGCAATGTCCCGCCCTGCTCGACGTAGGCGCGCAGGTGCGACGCCAGGGCATCGTCGACCAGCCACAGCGTCGGGGCGACGACCAGGCGGAAGCGCGCCAGATCGGTGGACGGCTGGACAATCTCGACCGGAATGCCTGCCCGCTGGAAGGCGCGGAACCAGGCAAACAGCTCGCGGCGCAGGCTGAAGTCGGCCTGGTGGGGCTGCATCTCAGCCGCCCAGTCGTCCTCGTAGCTATAGAGCAACGCCACATCGGCGCGGACCCGCGCCCCTTGCAGCCTCTCCAGCACGGCGCGGTCATCGGCGAGGCTGATAACCTCCGCGTAGCCCTGGTCGGGCGCAGCGTCGTGCTTGAGCAGGCCGCTGTGGAACTGCTCCTGGGCGTAGTGACACGCCCGCCAGCGGAAGAAGACCACGGCGTCCGCACCGTGGGCGAAGTCTTCCAGCGTCCAGTAGCGCACGACGCCGGGGCGCGGCGTGGGGTTGTACGCGCCCCAGTTGACGTAGCCGGGCTGCTGCTCCATCACCCAGGTGGGCTGCTCCTTGAGGCCGACCATCAGGGCATGATAGAAGGACGTGATGGCCGGGTCGCCCACGTCGTAGCCGTGGGGTGGCGGTATGTGACCGGGGCCGTACAGGGCGGCGCTGCCGCGCTCAGTGTTGCCGGTCGGGTAGTTGTCCCAACTCACGAAGTCCAGGTCGGCGGCCAGGGCGTAGTAATCGAGGCTGCGCAGCGTCCCCATGAAGTTGTGGGTGATCCAACGGCGGGGCGAGAGCCGCCGCAGGGCCTGGACCTGGTTACGCTGGAATGTCACCCAGGCGTCGGAGCTAAAGCGGTAGTAGTCGAGGACGTGGGAGGGAT
>JAHCIE010000566.1 GCA_026129385.1 Anaerolineae bacterium | reverse complement strand
CGGCGGCGGCGAAGGACCGGCCGGCGGCGGCGCGAAGCCGAAGTCTGCCCCCAAGCCCACGCCCAAGGGCGGCTCAGCCCCGGCCGAGGAGCCACACGTCCCGGCCGCGGGGGGCAAGGCGCCGGCCAAGATACCCACCACGCCCGCGGTCAAGGGGGGGGCGGCCCCAAAGGCCGACCTTGCCAAGGGTGGCGCGAAGTCGGGGGCGCGTGGGGCGGGCATCCGTAGTGGTGGCGGCGGGGCAGCCATCGGTGGGGCCATCGCTCTAGCCGTGATAGACGCCGCCGCGCAGATCATCGTTCAGCATTATGTGCAGAAGATTCTGGACGAGAAGAATGCCGAGGCCATCGAGAAGGACTTGAAGGCGCTGGAGCCTGCCATTGAGACGAAGGCGAAAGCCCAGGAAGCGCGGCTAAAGGAACTGACGGCGGGCGACAAGCCGGTCTTCATCTCCGTCAAACTGCGCATCCGCTGGCAGACCGACAAGTCGGGTCAACTCGGCGGCGGCACGGCATATATGGGCATGGACCTGGAGGACTTGCGAGCAGACACCACCAAGCTCGACAAACTGAAGCGTGAGCCGGTGCAGCACGGCCTCGGGGAGGCGATACTCCGCGACACCCTGGGCAGCAGCGAGGAGTTCTGGTCCTTCTCCCTGAGCTATCCGGACCTACAGGTCGTCAGCCAGGCCGACGCGCCCGCCGCGGGTGGCGAGTGCTTCATCGCTACCGCCTGCTACGGGTCGGCGAACGCGGCGCAGGTTGTCTATCTGCGCGCCTTCCGCGACCACGTCCTGCTGCGCCACGCGACGGGTCACGCCTTCGTCCGCTTCTACTACGCCGTGTCACCACCTATCGCCGACGCCTTGCGCCCGCGCCCGCTGGCCCGCGCCCTGGTGCGCGGCGGGTTGCTCGCGCCTACCATCGCCCTGCTGCGCGGCCTGGATGCCCACCTGGGTTGGAGCCTCGACGCCTACCCCCAGCCCATTAGGCCCTGGGGAGCAACCGACAGATGGCCAGACTTATGTTGAGCCTTTGCCCTGATACAGCCGTGATGCCTCTGGTTCGCCCGGCTCCTGGTCTCTTGCAGCGCACTTGCGCCTGCGGCCAGCACACCGGCGCGGGCGGTGAGTGTGAGGCGTGCCGCAAGAAACGCGAGCAGGGCTTGCAGCGGGCGGCCATCACGGCCGGGCCTACCTCGGACGCGCCGCCCATCGTCCACGCGGCCTTGCGCTCGCCGGGCCGCCCCCTCGATGCTGCCGCTCGCGCTGCCCTGGAGCCACGCCTCGGCGCTGACTTCAGCCACGTGCGCGTGCATACCGACGCCCAGGCCGCCGCGTCGGCGCGCTCGGTCAATGCTCTGGCCTATACGGTGGGCCGTGATGTCGTGTTCGGGGCGGGGCAGTACGCGCCATCGACTCGTGCGGGGCAACGGCTGCTAGCCCATGAGTTGACCCACGTTATCCAGCAAGGCACGGCGTCGCCTGGCACTGCACCCCTCGCCGTAGGGCCAACCGACGACGCCTTCGAGCGCGAGGCCGATAGTGTCGCGCACCACGTTACCCGCGCCGAGACGTCCGCGCCAGGCCAGACCACCGGCAGGCGCGCCGGGCAGGCGGTGAGCAGCGTGCAACGCGAACCCGACCCGCAGGCTCCGACGGCCGAGCAGATGCGTGAGGCTCAGCTCCGCTCCCTGGCGACGCGGCCCAGCCTGGCGCTGCGCCAATGGGGCCGACTCAGCCAGGCCGACCGCGACCAGGTGTTGTGGACGATGATTAGCACCTACGGCGCGCCTTTCGCCGCTGAGTTCCAGAAGTACGCCAAGGGCGACAAGAAGCCCAACCTTGGCCCGCCGGGCGCGCTCAAAGGCTTCAACTACACCCCCAAGTACATGTACGATCACGGCTACCGCCACGCCTACGGGGAGCTATGGGTACATCCATCGGGCGAGGAAGTCATGCTCCTCGCGCCGGGCAAGCCGGGCAGCGAGAAGCCCCCCGCCGACGAGCCGGTCGACATGGCGAAGAAGTGCCAGGAAACATGCTTCGACACCAGCGATGACGAGGACGGCTGCCGGGAGTGTTGCGCAGAGACGTTCCCTGACGTAAGCTCGGAGTGTCGCCGCTACTGCGAAGCCCGTTGCGACAACAAATTGTGAGACTCGGTTCCTGATGACAAGACTGTCCCTACACCAGCCAGCCCAATCTGCCAGAGTGCCCGTGGTGACTCCTCCGGCGCTCCAGCGCGCCGCCCTGGATGCGGCCGTGAGGTCCGACGTTCCGCCCATCGTCCACGACGTGCTGGTCGCGCCAGGCCAGCCGCTGGACGCCGCGACTCGCGCCGATCTAGAGCCGCGCCTGGGGCAGGATTTCAGCCGCGTGCGCGTGCATGCCGATGGGGTAGCGGCCGCATCGGCGCGGGCCGTGGACGCTCGCGCCT
>JAHCIE010000565.1 GCA_026129385.1 Anaerolineae bacterium | reverse complement strand
CGCCCACCCTGCGCCTAGCCCGCGAGGTCGAGGTGGCGACCCGCCAGCGCGAACCGCTGCTCCTCACCGGCGTCACCATGGGCGGCGGGCCGTGTAGCTGGGCCATCGAGCGCCACCTCCAGGCCGGGCTGCCCGTGTGGGCTACCCCCCGCGCCGCCCGCACCTTCAACGACGACCTGGCCGAGGTCGAGGCGATGGGCGTCCACGTGGTCAGCGACGACGAAGCCGCGGCGATGCAGGCCGTCACTCGCCTGGTCATGCGCGACTTCGACCTGCCCATAATTCAGGCCGCGCTGACCGCCTTCGGCGTCGAGTGGGCAGTGGATTGTCTCTGCCTGGCCGTCTTCGACCACGGCGACGCGCCGCCCGGTATCAGCGACCGCCGCTTCCGCTTCGACTATTTGCGCGAGCGCCTGGCCCAGGGCGCGGGCTTGGCGGGCTTCTCGTTCTGGTCCGACGCCATCCCCCCCCGTTTTACCCGCCTCCAGGCCGTCGCCGATAGCGCGCCCGCCGACGTCCCGACACTAGTCATGGACACCGGGCCGGCCGCCGTGCTGGGCGCGCTCGAAGACCCGCTGGTACGCCGTCACGCTGAAAGCGGCGCGGTCATCGCCAATATCGGCAACTTCCACTGCCTGGCCTTCCACCTGAGCGAGGGCCGCATCCTGGGCCTGTTCGAGCACCACACGGGTGATCTGACGCCCCAGCGCCTGGCCGCCTACCTGACGCGCCTGGCCGAGGGGACCATCACCAACGACGAAGTCTTCTACGACAAGGGCCACGGCGCGCTGGTCCTGGAAGAAGCGCCCGCGCCGGCCTTCTTCGCCGCCACCGGCCCCCGCCGTGGGCATCTACGCGGTACGGGCCTCGACGTCTATCTGGCCGTGCCCCACGGCGACATGATGCTGGCCGGCGCGTTTGGGATGTTGCGGGCGCTGGCGGCCCAGGACCCCGTCCATGGCCCGGAAATCGCCTCTGCCCTGGACGGCTCCGTTCAACCGACGAGTTTGTGGTAATCAGGAAGGGGCTGTGCCTATGGACCCACAGGGGAACGGCGCGCCGAAGGCCAACGAGCCAAGCCGCGTCATTGGGGAACGGGACTACCGGGTGGATGGTCAAGCGCCGGCCGAGGTGCGCCGTGTCGCCGAGGCGGCCGAGGTGGCCGAGGTTCTCAGGGCCGCCCATGCCGCCGGGCAGGCCGTTATCCCGTGGGGCGCGGGCAGCCAGATGAGCCTGGGCGCGCCCCCCACCCGCTACGACATCGCCCTCGACCTCAGCAACCTGCATCATATTGTCGAACACGACGCTCCCAACCTGACGGTGACGGTCGACGCCGGGGCGCGGCTGGCCGACGTCCAAACCGCGCTGGGCCGCGCCGGCCAGTTTCTCCCCCTCGACCCGCCCTTCCCCGACGCCACCCTCGGCGGGCTGATCGCCACCGATGCCAGCGGCCCCTGGCGACTGGGCTACGGCACGCTGCGCGACCTCGTCCTCGGCGTGCGGGTGGTGCTATCCGACGGCACAGCCCTCAAGCTGGGCGGCAAGACGATGAAGAACGTGGCCGGCTACGACCTGGTCAAGCTCGTCATTGGCTCGTTGGGCACGCTGGGCGTCGTGACCGAGGCGACCCTGCGCACCTATGCCCGCCTCCCCGCCAACCGCACCCTGTCCATCTTCACCTATCCGGAGCCGCTCGCCGCGGCCAACCTGACGGCGCGCATCCTCGACCTACGCTCCGGCCCCACCGCCCTGGACATCTTCAGTTCGGCCGAGGGCGCGTATATTATCCTGGCCCGGCTGGAGGGCGAGCCGGAAGCCGTGGCGGCCCAGGCCCGCGCCGTGGAAGCTCTGTGCCAGACGGAGTACATGCGCCGCCTGCAGATGGCCGACGCCGAGGACTCGCGCGAGGTGTGGCAGGCGGCCGGGGCGGGCGGCGGCTACTGGGATGGCCCGCGCCTATCCTACCCTGTTGTCGTCCGCGTTGGCGTGCCCATCGCCCAGGTCGGCCCGCTGCTCGACGCCGTGCGCCGCGTGACCGATGAGTACCGCCTGCCGCGCCTGGTGAGCCTCCAGGCCGGATCGGGCGCGGGCCGCGTCCACCTGGGCCACCTGCGCGACGCCCACGAGCCGGCCGTCCTGGCCCAGGCGGCCGAAGCCATTCGCGCGGCGGCGCAGCGGCTGGGCGGCCACATGATTCTCGAAGCCGCGCCCCCCTCGGTCAAGGCGCTGGTCTCGGTTTGGGGGCCGGTCGCCGCCCTCGACGTGATGACCGAGATCAAGGCGCAGTTTGACCCGGCCCATGTCCTCAACCCCGGCCGCTTCGTCCTCTAACGTGGCCTCCATCGTCGTCCTGACCGGCGCTGGTGTCAGCGCCGAGTCGGGCGTCCCGACCTTTCGCGGGTCGGGCGGTCTGTGGCGGACGTATCGCGCTGAGGACCTGG
>JAHCIE010000564.1 GCA_026129385.1 Anaerolineae bacterium | reverse complement strand
AGCAGCAGCAGGGCCAGCGCGGCGACGCCATTGAGCGCATGGGCGACGCGCGGGCCACCCCGCCGCGCCGTGGCGAACAGGCCGATGAGCGCCGTCAACGCCCCAATCAACACCCCATAGAAGCCGACCAGGAAGCTGACACCCCACAGCGGCTGCTCCGCCCACGCGCGTACCAGCATCGGCCCCGCCGCCACGCTCCAAAACAGCCACGGGCCCGGGCTAAGGAAGTTGGTCAGCGTAGCCTTCAGCAAGCTGTCGCGCGTGGAGGGCGTCGGAAGCGGCTCTGGACCCGTGGGCGCGCGAAAGGCCCGGAACGCAGCATAGGCCAGGTAGATGAGAAATACGCCGCCCACCACTTGCAGCCCCCGCAAGAGCCAGGCCGGCGCCTGGGTAAGGACCAGCAACACGATGAGGATGATGGGGCCGTCGCTCAGCAGCGGGGCGAACGCGCTCAGCGCCGTGCGTCGCAGCCCGTGCTGCATCGTGTGCGCCAGCAGGTAAGCCTGGAACGGCCCCGGCGTCACCGCCGCCGAGAAACCCAGGGTCGCCCCCTGCACGAAGTAGGTCAGCACGCGCTACACGTTCGGCTTGAAGCTCAGCAGGCGTAGCCCGTTCAGCACTACCAGGACCGTGCTGCCCTCGTGCCCGATCACTCCCAGCGGCAGACCCACCACGCCGAGCAGCGTCGACACGATGAGCACCGCGATCACACTCAGAGCGAAGGTCAGATTCTGCTTGACGACGCGCGTCGACTGCCGCCCGAGGCCGATGGCATACGGTATCTTCATCAGATCGTCAGCCATCAGCACCACGTCCGCCGTCTCCAACGCCACGTCCGAGCCGGCCGCACCCATGGCGATGCCCACCGACGCGGCAGCCAGGGCGGGCGCGTCATTGACGCCATCCCCCACCACCGCTACCGAGCCGTACTGCGTTTCCAGGTCCCTCACCTTGCGCACCTTGTCGGCCGGCAGCAGGTCGGCGAACACCTCGTCCACCCCCGCCTGGTGACCGATGGCCTGGCCCGCTCGCCGGTTGTCGCCCGTCAGCATCACCACGCGCTCCACCCCCAGTTTCCTGAGCGCAGCGACGGCGTCCGGCGAGGTCGGGCGAATCGTATCCGCCACAGCGATGATGCCCAGCGGCCGGTCCGTGCCAACGACCATCGCCGTCTTGCCCTGGCTCTCCAGTGCCGCCACCTGCGCCAGGACCGTATCATCCAGCGCCACGCCCTGACTGGCGGCCAACGTCGGCTTGCCCACCCACACGATACGCCCGTCGAGAACGCCGTGGATACCCTGGCCGACCGTAGACTGGCCGTCGCGCGCCGTCGCCATCGCCAGCCCGCGCTCCTCGGCCGCCGCTACCACCGCCGCCGCGATGGGATGCTCCGACAGCTTCTCCACCGCCGCCGCCGCCGCCAGCATCTCATCCGCACTCTCGCCCGGCAGCGGTACCACGTCCGTCACCCGCGGCCGGCCGTGGGTCAGGGTGCCGGTCTTGTCGAAGGCCACCACCTTGACGCGCCCCACATTCTCCAGGTGCGCGCCGCCCTTGAACAGGATGCCCGACCGCGCCCCGTTCGCGATAGCCGACAGGACCGACGCGGGCGTCGAGATGACCAGCGCGCACGGCGACGCCACAACCAGCAGGGTCATCGCCCGGTAGAAGCTCGTCGGGAAGTCCTCCCCCAGCAGCGTCGGCACGATGATCAGCAGGAGCGTGGCGCCCACCACGCCCCAGGCATACTTCTCCTCGAACGTCTCAATGAACCGCTGCGTTGGCGACTTCTCGCTGCGCGCCTCCTCCACCATCTGGACGATCTTGGCCAGCGTGGTATCCTGGGCGCGCTTGATAACCCGCACTTCGAGCGCGCCCGCCCCGTTGAGCGTGCCCGCAAACACGTTGTCCCCCACCGCCTTGTCCACAGGAATCGACTCGCCGGTGATGGCTGCCTGGTCCACAGCCGACTGTCCCGTCACAATCTGCCCATCGGCGGCGATCTTCTCGCCCGGCCGCACCAGGATCAGGTCACCCACCAGCAGCTCTTCGACCGGCACGACCGCCTCGCGGCGCACGCCCTCCACGCTCCGCACCACCGTCGCCTGGCGCGGCGACAGGTCCATCAGGGCGCGGATCGAGTTGCGCGTACGATCCAGCGCGTAGTGTTCCAGGGCCGTGCCCAGCGAGAAGAGGAACAGCAGAATCGCCCCCTCTTGCCAGTGGCCGATAGTAGCCGCGCCAATCGCCGCCGCCACCATCAGGAAGTCTACGTCCAGCGACAGGGTCAGTAGTGACTGCATCCCCTTTCGGGCCGCAAATAGCCCGCCGAACAGGTACGACAGCGCGAACAGCCCTACCGCCGCCACAGGCGGCGCGCCCACCGCGCCAGCGATCATGCCCAGCGCCAGGAAAACGCCCGCCAGGACCGTCATCACTGCCAG
>JAHCIE010000563.1 GCA_026129385.1 Anaerolineae bacterium | reverse complement strand
GGGGGGACTGGTCGGTGGTCCGTGGTCCGTGGTCAAGAGGGGCGGCTCGACGGTGAAGGGACGCGGCACATTCTCCCCCCGGTCGGCGTCGGGGTTGAGGGTCGCCGCCAGGTAGGCCACCGGGCACGCTGACAGCATCGGGCAAGCCAGGCAGCCACCGTGGTCGAGAATGGGCTGGTTCGCGCAGAACTGGGCCACCAGGGAGCGGTACAACGCCCCGCGCACCGCCGAGCCGGGGAACTCCTGGAACACCAGCGGCCGCCCCACCTCCGCCCCCACCGTCACCCGATGCGCCGTGAAGCTGTGCATAGCCATGCCCCCTTAGTCGAAAGTCAGACCAAGTTCGGATGAGTAGGGCGCGGCCACGATGGGCGGCTCCCCCTTCTCGCGCGGCCGAACCCGGCGTTGCTTGGTCAGGCCCATGAAACGACGCCAACTGATGGGGGTGAGAAGTTCGCCAGCGCGTATCGGTTCCCCATCACGCAGGCGCCGATACTCGTCGGCCAGGCTCTCCGGCAGCACTTCAATGCTATCGAATGCTTTGTAAAACTCCTCCTCCAGCGCCGTGTCCGACTGGAACGGACGCATCTTGCGGATGCAAACGTCCTCGAACTCCTGAGCCGCCTTAGCATAGTCGCGTCGCCACTGCGCCTCAATGTCGCCGTGGTAGATTTCGTCCAGCCACCAGCCAATCGCGCTTTCGTCCACAAACTTATCTGCCTCTCGGTCGAGGATTGTCAATGTCCGCTGGACCAGAGCCTCGTTGTAGATGATCTGTCCATTACGAGGTTCGCGGAAGACATGTACCGGCGCCAAATTAGGGGCTTTGTAGCGTCGGCTGCGATTGATGCGCCCAAACCGCTGGATCAGCGCCTCTAGCGGAGCGGGGTCGGTGTAGACTGTATCGAGGTCGATATCCAAGCTCACTTCGACCACCTGGGTTGCTACGAGCACAATCCCCTCGGATTTGCGTGTTTCGCTCTTGGAACCTACCGCATCGCGCACCCACCCTTCTTTCGTCAGACGGTCATGTACGTTGAACCGCCCATGTAGCAGTTTGACCTCAACGCCAGCGTGCCTCAAACGACTCACCAGCCGCTCGTACACCTCTTGGGCGCGGTCCACTAGGTTGCACACCACTAGCACCGACTTGCCCGCCTCGGCATCGCGGACAATCCGCCCAATCCCTTCCTCCGAAGTCAGTTCGCCATCTAGCATCACGAGCCGATGGCGCTGAAACGCCTTGTAGAGATCATCGTCCGCCTCGATGATCTGCGCCCCGCCCAGCGCCTCCTGGAGCCACTCCTTGATGAGCGATGGGAAGGTGGCCGACATGACCAGGAAGCGGGCGTTGAAGTGTCGATGCAGATACTCGATAGTCTTCAGAATCATCGCCAGCCGGCGCACCTCGTAGGCGTGAATCTCGTCGAAGACGAAGACGGCGTCGTGGTAGTCGCTCAGCAGCGCCTCATAGCCCTTGAGGCGATACATGCCCTTGAGCATCTGGTATGGGCTGAAGACGCGCACGGGCGGATAGTTGAGGTTCGCCAGGTTGCGCGCCCAGCGGGCTTGGTAGGCCGCCTTCCTGGGGTTGTCCTTCTCTTCCAGAAGCATTCGATACAAGGCCATCAACCCGCGTCCGTGTTGCAGCCCGACCAGGCTTGCAGCTGACGGTTCGGAATGTGGGAAGTGATCCTCCAGGCGCAGCTTCATGGCATTCATGCTCGCCTGGTAAGGCAGGGTGTAGAAGAGACGCGGGAGACCATCGCCATCACGTGCTTGACGGGCCGCCCAAAGTAAGGCCGCTTCGGTCTTGCCGCTCCCCGTAGGCGCTGTTAGAAGCGCTGACCCATGTGTTGCTTCTGCGTCCATCTGATGCTGAAAGAAGCCTTTTGCTCGCAGCGCCTCCAGAGGCGGGGTATCCACAGCAAACATCACACGTGGTAAGTCGGGCGCGTGCGCGGAGGCGCTATGGTCGGCATTGATGATGAAGCCCCGCAAGGCCAGGGTCTGCACCGCCAACTCGCGGTCGGCCCGCCGCTCGATGTCCCGCGTTAGCCTTCGATACATGTCTAGCCAGTAGTGGATGCGTGCCGCGCCGTGTTGCGTCACGGCCTGGACGGCCTCTGCTTCGTTGACAGGCGTAATGGGCGTGACACCGACTCTGTCTAACCCTAGGTCATGGAACCAGATGGAGCCGCACTCCGCCACCCAGCGCCAGAGTCCGTGTACCGTCGCCCTGTCGATCTCCGCGACCCGTTCCACCAACGGGTCGTCGTCATCCTCTTGAGGCATCGGGTAGCCCAAGGCGATATACTCGGCGTCACGGTGATGCGAGGCAATGGCTGCCGCGGCCCAGGTCATCTCGTCGCGGGTCATCCCTGGCGTCAGCCAGTCGAGGAAGGCGAGCGAGATGACCTCGTGGCGGTGGGGCCAGGTGCCTTGCTGACGGA
>JAHCIE010000562.1 GCA_026129385.1 Anaerolineae bacterium | reverse complement strand
CCACCACTGCATGCGCCTTATCGGCCTTGCCGAGCGCTCGCTGGAAGCCATGTGCCGCCGCGCCTTGAGCCGCGTCGCCTTCGGCCGCCCGCTGGCCGACATGGGCGTGGTGCGCGCCGACATTGCCCAGTCCCGCATGGAGATTGAGCAGGCGCGGCTGCTGGTGCTCAAGGCGGCCTGGCTGATGGACACGGTGGGCAACAAGGCCGCCCGCGCTGAGATTGCCATGATCAAGGTCGTGGCCCCCAACACGGCCCAGCGGGTCATCGACCGTGCCATTCAGGCACATGGCGCGGCGGGCGTGTCGCAGGATACGTTCCTGGCCTTCGCCTGGGCGAACGCACGCTCGATGCGCCTCGCCGACGGCCCGGACGAGGTGCACGCCGACTCGGTGGCGCGGCAGGAACTGCGCAAGTATAGCGGCGACGCGCGCCGGGGTGGGGCGTGACGCCGGCTGTGCAGAATCGCTTGCCAATGATATGCTCTTGATATCCTACACGAGGTGACACACCATGGACATTATCGTCAACGCTCCTGTTCAGGCCACCGACGGCGCATGTGGCAAGGTCTCGGGTATCCTGGTCGACCCGCTTAGCCGCGAAGTCACCCACATTGTGGTCCAGGAGGCGGGCTTTGCTGCGGCGGAGGTGCTGGTTCCCATCGCCGCCGTGACCAGTAGCACGCCTGAGGGCCTGACTCTCAACCTGAGCCGCGCCGAGGTTGAGGCGCAACGGCCGCTTAATCGCACTGACTACGTGACGGCCCCGGTGGCTGATATGGAGCTTCCCTATGGCGACATGATGTATTGGCCGTATGCCGTGCAGGCGCCGGAGGAGGTTCCCATGGCGCAGCCGGACATTCCCAAGGGCGAGGTTGCCATCTGGCCGGGCTTCGATGTGTACGCCTCGGATGGCAAGGTGGGCGATGTCGATGAACTGGTGGTGGACGCCCAAACCGGCAATATCAAGGCGGTCGTCCTGCGTGAGGGCCATCTCTGGTCGCACAAGGATGTGACTGTACCGGTAGACCAGATCGACCGCATCGAGGACGGCGCGATCTATCTCAAGCTGACCAAGTCCGAGGTGGGCGCGCTGCCACCCGTGCAGTTGCATCGGCCTGGCCGCTAGGCGACGAGCGCCATGGACCTGCCTAGCATCGACCACCTGTTGACCACTACCCATTCAGTACGCAAGCGCCTGGACCTGGAGCAACCGGTGGAGCCGTCGGTTATCCAGGCGTGTCTACAACTGGCTATTCATGCCCCGACCGGCAGCAATCGCCAGTCATACCACTTCGTCGTGGTGACTGATCCCGACAAGCGCGCCGCTATCGCGGGCTACTATCGCCAGTCGTGGACGGACTATATTGCTGTTCAGGATCAGGAGGTGGCGGCGGCGGGGGTGGAGGGGAAGCGGTTGGAGGCGATTCAGCGGGTGCGCGGCTCGGCCCAGTACCTGGCTGACAACATGCACCGTGTGCCCGTGCTCATCATCCCCTGCTACCAGGGCCGGGTCGAGAACGACGGCCCGGCGGCCCAGGCCGGGCTGTATGGTTCCATCGTGCCGGCGGCGTGGTCGCTCATCCTGGCGCTCCGCTCGCGAGGGCTGGGCGCGTCGTGGACAACGCTGCACCTGGTCTACGAGCGCGAGGTGGCGGCCGTTCTGGGCATCCCGGCGCAGGTAACCCAGGTGGCGCTGCTGCCCGTCGCCTACTTCACCGGCGAGGACTTCAAGCCCACCGAGCGCATCCCCGCCCGCGCCCGCACCTACTGGGACACCTGGGGCCAGCGGCGGTAGATGGGCGGTCCAGGGCGGGTGGTCGTCTACACTGGCCGTAGCAGATGCACCGCCGCGCCCAGCGCCGCCTCCGAGGCCTCCTGCAAGGCCTCGCCCAGGCCGGGGTGGGCGTGTAGTGTCTCAGCGATGTCGGTCAGCGTCGCGCCCATCTCCAGCGCCAGCGTCATCTCGCCGATGAGGTCGCCCGCCTGCGCGCCGACCAGGGTTGCCCCGAGCAGCACGCCACTATCCTTCTCGGCCACGACCAGCGCCACGCCGTCCGGCGCGTTGAGGGTCAGGGCGCGACCACTGGCCGCGAGCGTGAAACGACCGGCCGCGACCGTGTAGCCGGCCGCCTCGGCCTCGGCGCTCGTAAGGCCGACGCTGGCCACGGGCGGGTCGGTCCAGGCGACGCGGGGGATAGCCTGCGGCGCGTAAGCGACCGGTAGCCCCGCCAGGTCTTCGGCGGCTATCTTGGCCTGCTTGATGGCTGCCGTCGCCAGAGTCGCCAGTCCGTTGACGTCACCGACGGCGTAGACCCGCTCATTGCTGGTGCGCATGCGGGGGTCGACGCGGATGAAGCTGAGCTCGTCGGTGTCGATTCGGGGCAGGTTCAGGCGTAGGTCGGCGGTGCGCGGGGCCAACCCCACGGCCACCACCACCTGTGCGGCGTCGCCCA
>JAHCIE010000561.1 GCA_026129385.1 Anaerolineae bacterium | reverse complement strand
ATGCGGTCCGCCAGAGCGCGAATCTCGTCCAGGTCCTCGGAAATCAATAGGGTGGCCGTCCCCAACGCCCGCTGCTCCAGCAGGCGCAGGTGGATGTACTCGCTCGCCCCAATGTCGACGCCTCGCGTCGGCTGCGCGGCGACGAGCACGCTCGGCTTGCGGTTCAACTCGCGGGCCAGAATGAGCTTCTGGATGTTGCCACCCGACAGGTTCTTGACCGGCGTGTCGAGGCTGGGAGTCTTGACGCGAAAATCCTTGACCAGGCGCGCCGACTCTCTCTCAATGGCGGCGAAATCCATGAAGGTATAGCGTGAATAGGGCGGCTGGCCGTTATCCTGGAGAATGAGGTTCTCCGACACGCTAAACTCCCGCACCACCCCCTCGCGCATTCGCTCTTCGGGGATGGCTGCCTGGCCGGCCGCGATACGCTCCGAGGGTGTCGCATGGGTCACGTCCTGCCCATTGAGCACGACCCGGCCGCTTGAAACGGGCCGCAGCCCCGTCAGCGCCTCGCCCAATTCGCGCTGCCCATTGCCCGATACCCCCGCCAACCCGACGATCTCGCCGGCGTGGATGTCGAGCGAGATACCGCGCAGGGCATCCGCACCGCGATCCCCCCTGACCGTCAGGTTCTCGATGCGTAGCCGCGCCTCGCCCGGCACAGCCGGCGGGTGGCCGTAGGCAAGAATGACCTCACGCCCCACCATAAGACGCGCCAGTTCTGCCTTCGACATTTCGGACGTGGGGTAGGTTCCCACCGACCGCCCATCCCGCAGCACCGTGACGCGCTGGCTGACAGCCAGTACCTCGTGCAGCTTATGGGAAATGAAAATGAGCGAATGGCCCTCGCTCGCCATCTGGCGCAGGGTCACGAACAGGTCATCGACTTCCTGGGGCGTCAATACGGCGGTCGGCTCGTCGAGGACCAGCAGCTCCGCCCCGCGATAGAGAACCTTCAGAATCTCGACACGCTGCTGCTGACCTACGGCAAGTTGCCATACCCGCGCCTCGGGGTCAACATCCAGTCCATATTGTTGGGCCAACTGGCGAATGCGCGCGCTGACCGTATCCAATTCGAGAATCGGGCCGCGCGACGACGGCAACCCCAGGGCGATATTCTCGGCCACCGAGAAGCTAGGGACCAGCTGAAAGTGCTGATGGATCATGCCGATGCCGTGGCGCAGCGCGTCGGCCGGGGACTTGAACGCCACCGGCTGACCGTTGATGAGAATCTGACCCTCGTCGGGCTGATACAGGCCGTAGAGGACTTTCATCAGCGTGCTCTTGCCCGCGCCATTCTCACCCAACAGGGCATGAATCTCGCCGGCGCGGACGTCCAGGTTGACATGGTCATTGGCGAGCACGCCGGGGAACTGCTTGGTGATACCGCGCAGTTCGACGTGCTGGATCGAAGGCGTGTTCATAGGCCATCCATCCAGGGGCGGGGCGCGCCGTCTGACGCGCCCCGCCGATCACTGGCTACTGAACGCCGGTCTTGATGCTGCCGTCGATGAGGCCCTGGATCGTCTTCTCGGCGAGGGCTTTCACATCGTCGGGGAGCTTGAAGGCGGGGTTGTTCACCATCTTCAACCCGCCGTTCTTCAGGGTCAGCGTGAAGACGTTGCCGCCCCGCTTGCCCTTGCTGATGTCGTCCATCATGCCCTTGAGGGCGTAGGTCCAGTCGTAGACCTGGCTGGATACGACGGTATTGGGAGCCAGGGAGCTTTGGTCGACATCATTGCCGAACCACAGCGCGCCCTTGTCCTTCGCAACGCTGACCGCGCCCACCATGTTCTGGGACGTGCCCGCCAGGACGTCGGCGCCAGAGGCGATCTGGGTCTGCGCCGCCTGGGAGGCCAGCGCCACGTCGCTGAACGAGTTCACGTACGTGACCTGGGTCTTGGCGTTGGGGTTGGTGGCCTTGGCACCGGCCACGAAGCCGTCGCCCGTCAGCTTGCCGTCACCCACCGGCAGCGGCCCGATGTAACCGAGGATGCCACTCTTCGAGAGCTTGGCGCCCATCACGCCCTCGACGTAGCCACCCTGGTCGGAGGCGACGGTGTAGGCGAAGATGTTCTTGACACCCTTGTTCTCGAAGGTATCGACCGCCGTGCCCCAGGCGAAGGACTGATTGGGGAAATCGGGGGCGATGTCGGCCAGCGACGCGCCGTACTGCGAGCCGTGGGCAATGATGAGATCATAGCCCTTCGAGGCGTAGTCGCGGATAGCGGCGGCGGCGTCAGTCACGTTGCCCATGTTCTCGGTGTAGGCGAACTCGAACTTGTCCTTGCCCAACTGATTCTGCATGCTGACGACGGCGTCGTACATGCTCTGGCTGAAGGATAGGTCGTTGCGCGCGCTCGGCATGAGCAGGGCCACGCGGAACGGCTTGCCGGAGCTAGCAGGCGCGGCGGCCTGGGCGGCCGCGGTTGTTGGCGCGGGGGCCGCTGCCTTGGCGGCGGCCGT
>JAHCIE010000560.1 GCA_026129385.1 Anaerolineae bacterium | reverse complement strand
TTATGTTGCCTGCGCATCTGTTCTATTTTAGCACAAAACGCCCCATTCTTCAAGCCGACGGCGGCCGCCAAGAATGGGTGAGTGAGGGCAGGAGAGGCTGTGCTTCGGAGCCTACATGTTTTGGATCTGATCGAAATGGGTGTAGTACCAGTCGGCTACCTCTTCAATGACTTCTGCCAGCGTCGGGCGGCGATCTTCGTCCTGGATAACTTCCACCCTGCCCTCTTTGTCGCCGTTTAGCACATCGTAGATGTGTTTGTGATGATGGTTGTGATGCTCGATCGGGTCTGTGACGCCTGGACTCGTGTGTGGCCCATCATAGCGAAGAATATTGCCGACGCCTCGGAGCACCGCGTTGTAGGAGTAGTTCTCGGTCTGGACAGCAGCATCAGGGCCTTCGCCATCGAGAATCGCCAACGTCTTTGTCACAACAATGTAGATGTTTCCCTGGCACTCGATGGAACCTTCAAGCAGAATAAGGTCTCGGCTGGGCAGAAACTCTGTCCCATCCGAGACCACAAATCCCCACTCCTCAAACTGTCGTATTCGGGTTCTATGGACGGAAGCGTAGTTGTCGAACCTGTTGGGACCGTGCCTAGGGCTGCTCATAGCGGCGCAAGGCCCTCAACAGGATGAGCCACTGGCTTACCTCAGCCGTATCCTGAAGGCGCCCGTCGGCAAGCCTGGCTGGCACGTCATCCGAGTCGATCCCATACCGCTGTTCGTACTCGCGAATCCGTCCTTCGAGGACGACGCGCGTTGCAGCACTGTCATGCCTGGCGGCGTCCACCAGACCCCCCAGCGCCTCGCGCTGCTCCTGGATAGTCATACGGGACAACTCCGACGACTTCAACCGGTACGGCATGCTGTCTTCCCCACTCGCTGCGACGCACTTCTATCGTCAGTATAGCATGTCACTGAGGTTGACGCAAGCGCCTGTGCCCGGAATTCAGGCTGTGCCGACCGCCTTCGGCTCGCTTGCCATCCCGTCCACCCTGTGGCATAATCCCCCTGCCCCCACCCGCCCCGTCGAGCGCCGCCCATGGACCGCCTGCTCCAGTTCCTCACCGACAACAAGGACGCCCTCGGCCTCCTCCTCGGCTCCGGCGTCCTCATCGTCCTCGCTGGCGCCCTGGCCGCCGTCGCCCGCCATCTCTACCGCCAGCGCCTGCGCCGCGCCCCCGAAGACTTCGTCGACGTCGTTACCGACCCCAGGGCGCTCCTGCCGCGCCTCTACGGCGAGGAAGGCGACACCGATCCCCTCGCTGACCATCGCGTCCCTTACCAGGACCGCGCCCCCGGCCGCGACACCCAGGCCGAGCTACGCGCCGCCCTCCACGACACGCGCCACCTCCTCGTCAGCGGTCCCAGCGGCGTCGGCAAGACCCGCGAGGCCGCCACCCTGGCCGCCGCTCTCATGGCCGAAGGCTGGCGCGTCGTCCGCGTCCTCCCCGACCGCTGGCCCGAGCGCCCGGCCGGCCTCCCCACGGCCCTCGGCGGCCGCCGCGACCGCGTCCTCCTCTTCTTCGACGACCTCACCGCCTTCTTCACCCTCGCCGCGACCGACCAGTCGCCCCGCGCTAAGGCCGGCCCCGAACTGCTGCGCCCCTCCCCCCACGACCGCCTGCGCGCCATCCTCGACCACTTCGACGAGGCCTGCACCGCCGCCGAGGTGCGCGTCATCGCCACCGCCCGCAGCGAGCCTGACCAGTTGGAACCCCTCGCCTACAGCGACAGCGACCGCCTGTGGCGACGCTTCACCCGCGTCGAGCTGCCCCCTGCCGACCCCGCCGCCGTCGTGGCCGTCCTCGACTGGGGCGTCGCGACCGCCAACCTCCGCGCCGAGCGCGCCGACTTCCCCGCCATCGCCGCCCGCAACGACGGCTCCTTCCGCAACGTCGTCGTCAATCTTGGCCTCGCTGCCACCGACCCCCACCCCCTCAGCCAGGCGACCTACCGCGACAGCCTCGACGGCTCCTGGGCCGAGGTCTACCAGCGTCTCATCGCCCCCGACCCTGCCCGCGTCGCCCTTTACCAGGCCATCGCCATCCTCCGCCAGGCCCGCATCGACCTCTACCCCTGGCTCGTCGAGCCTACCGCCCGCCTGGTCTGGGGCGGCTCATGGTTCCAGCGCCTGCCCCGTCGCCGCCGCCTCCGCCGCGCCCTCGCCGCCCTGCTGGCCGAGGGCCGCCTCCCCGTCGTCAACGACGCCCTTGCCCCCCGCGACGGCCAGATCGAGGCTCTGCCCAAGTCCCCCGACTGGCGCGACTACGCCCCCGCCCTCCAGCGCCGCCTCCTCCGCGAGGCCGACCGCCGTGGCCTTGCCCTGCGCTCGTCGTTCTTCGGCCTCGGCGTCGCCCTCTACAACGCCAGCCTCTATACTCTGGCCATCCCCCTGTACGAGCGCCTCATCGCCCTCGACCCCACCGACGCCGCCGCCCACTACAATCTGGGCCTCCTGCTGTCGAAAGACCCC
>JAHCIE010000056.1 GCA_026129385.1 Anaerolineae bacterium | reverse complement strand
TAATCGGCGCGTCACCCTCGCGCCGCAGCACGTACTCCCCGCGCCCGCGAAACTCTATCAGGCCCAAATCCCGAAGCGTCTGCAATTGCTGCCGGATCTTCGGACGCACGTTATGGTTGTCGGGATGGCGGTCGGCCAACTCATGCTCAAACTGATAGACATCCGCCAGACTGAAATGCGCCTTATCGAGGCGCTGGACAACGCGCAGCACATCCAGAGTCCACCCCCGTTGTGCCACTTCTAGCTGGGCTAGCGGGCTGAGGCGCAGGAAGCTGAACCGAACATCTGCCCTGGGCAACACCTGCTCGTCTGTGACCAGGCGGAGCTTTCCCTCGGTCGGAACCTCGCGCAGCAGGATATTGCACCCCACCCAACCCGCGCGCCTTGCCTGTGGGCCTAACGGCTTGCGCTTCTCGATGATGGACTCCGTGAAGAAGAAGCGGGGCACAAGCAACACGTTCTGTACTCGCCACGCGGACGAATACTGCATCACGACGAGATTGGGAGTAGCGTCACTTCGGATAGCCGCCACCATCGCCTCGTAGGCAGCATCCACCACGCGCTCCTCGCTCCACCCTTGCCTGCTCTTCAACTGATACCTTTGGCCGCACTCGGGGCACTGAAAGTCAAAGGCGCGTGTGTTGGGTGGCGCGGCTCGAAGCTCGTCGGAGCGGCAGGCCACGCAATACAGGTTATGCGTCGCCCATGCCTCCGTCACAACGCGCGCCATCTGCGACTTGCTGGTGTATCGCGCCGCGAGCGCCACGGGCAAGTCCAGGTTCACTTCACCCCACCACCCGCAACTCCCGGCCCACCGCCGCGAACTGCTCGGCGGCGAAGGCGAGGTCGTCCTGGCTGTGCGTCGCCGAGGGCATGACGCGGATGCGCGCCTGGCCCAGCGCGACAGTCGGGAAGCCAATGGCGACGGTGAACAGGCCGCGCTCGTACAGCCGCCGCGCGAAGTCCTTCGCCAGCGGCGCGTCGCCGAGGATGACGGGCGTGATGGGCGTCTGCGTCTTGCCCAGGTCGAAGCCCAGGCCGCGCAGCGTATCCTGGAAGAAGCGCGCGTTGGCCCACAGGCGGTCGACCAGATCGGTGGACGCCTCCATGAGGTCGATGGAGGCCAGGGCGGCCGCCGTGTCGGGGACGGTCATGGCGCTGGAGAACAGGTTGGGTCGCGCCCGCGTCCGCACGTAGTCGACCAGTAGCTTCGGGCCGGCGATGAAACCACCCACGACGCCGAAGGCCTTCGACAGCGTGCCGACCTCGATATCGACGCGGCCGTGCAGGCCAAAGTGGTCGATGATGCCGCGCCCGCCGCGCCCAACGACGCCCTCGCCGTGGGCGTCATCCACCATGAGCAGGCAGCCATAGCGGTCGGCCACGTCAGCCAGATCGGCCAGCGGGGCAATGTCGCCATCCATGGAGAAAACGCCGTCGGTGACGATGAGGCGGCGGCGGTACTCGGTCTCGCGCTCTAGCACGTTGGCCAGGGCCACCGCGTCGTTGTGGGGGTAGACGATAATCTTGGCGCGGGACAGGCGCGCGCCGTCGATGATGCTGGCGTGGTTCAGCTCATCGGAGAAGATGGCGTCCTCGCGGCCGACCACCGAGCCGAGGGCGGCCTGGTTGGCGGTGAAGCCGCTTTGCAGGGCGATGACGGCCTCCGCGCCCTTGAAGCGCGCCAGCCGCTGTTCCAGATCGACGTGGAGGGACATAGTGCCCGCGATGGTACGCACGGCGGCCGGACCGACGCCGTACTGCTCCATAGCCATCTTGCACGCTTCAACCAGGTGCGGGTGGTTGGCCAGTCCCAGGTAGTTGTTGGAGGCAAGGTTGAGAACGCGCTTGCCGTCCACCTGGAGCCAAGCGCCTTGAGGCGACTCGACGGTGCGAATCGAGGCGCGCAGCCCCTTACTCTCCAGGTCGGCCAGCTCGTCGGCCATGAAGCGCAGCTTCTCGGCGGTGGCGGTGGACATGGCTATCTCCTGTCAGAACTTGTCATGGTAACTGGTGCGTGTTCCGTGTACCGTGATCCGTGTTCCGCGCTTCGTGACACGCATCACGTCTCACGTCTCACGGATATAGAATCACCTTCCCCACCAGCTCGTGGGGCGATTTCATGAGTTGGAAACCGGTCTCGAACTCCGCCAGGGGGAAGCGGTGGGTGATGAGGGGCCACAGGTCGACCGCGCCTGTCGCCAGCAGCGCACGCATGCGGTACCACGTGTCCCAGATGCGTCGCCCGTAGATGCCACGCACCGTCGCGCCTTTAAGCACCAGATGCTCGCCCCACTCGATGGCGATAGCCTGTGACGGCAGGCCGAGCAGAGCCACCTCGCCGCCAGGGCGCAGGGCGCGGAAACCCTGGTCGATAGCCGCCGGGTGGCCGGACATCTCTAGCAACACATCCACACCCTCACCGTCGGTCAGGTCCTGGATGTGGGCCACGGTGTCAGGGTTGGCGGCGTCGAAGGCCTCATCGACGCCAAGCCGCCGCGCCAGTTCCAGGCGCATGGGGTTGACGTCGGTGATGAACACCGAGCGCGCGCCGACGGCCTTCGCCACGGGGATCGTCATCAGGCCGATGGGACCGGCGCCGGTGACGAGGACACGCTTGCCTGCGACATCCTGGGCGAAAACGGTATGCACGGCATTGCCAAAAGGGTCTTGTAGCGAGGCGATTTCGGGCGCGAGGTCGGGCGGGTTCGGCCAAACATTGCTAGCCGGGACGACCACGTACTGGGTGAAAGCGCCAGGGCGATCGATACCCAGCACCTCAATGCCAGGGGCAAGGTGCTCCTGGCCGTAGTGGACGTGGTGACTGCCACGACCGAGGATGTGCCCCTCGGCGGACACCAGGTCGCCGACCTTGAGGCCTGTCACCTTCGCGCCGCACTCAGCAATCTCGCCTGCGAACTCATGGCCCAGGATCAGGGGCGGCTTGATGCGGTGCTGACTCCAGGCGTCCCAATTGTAGATGTGAACATCGGTGCCGCAGATGGAGGATGCTGCGACGCGGATGAGAACATCATCAGGCCAGGATGGGGAACAGGGACCTCCCTGGGACCAGCCCGGGCCCCACTATCGACTGCTTCATAATAGCGCGCATCGTGTCTGACATGGGGTGATTCCTCCTGGAATCGGGCGTGTCGGACAAGGATAACACACGAGGCCCCGGAGCGATAGCAAGGGCTAGCTTTTGCCGCGTATCTGTTTCATTACCATTGGCCGACGCTGTTGGTGCGCCCCAGCGCAGGATGAACCCATGGCTCACGGCCACCCTCGCTCCATCGATCCCGCTCCCGCCCCAGTCCGCGACGGACGTGGAGGACCGCAGTCGCGAGCACATGCGGCGCTATCTGCGCCATCGCCTGCGCGCCATTGACGCCCAAATCCAGCGCGTCAGCCGCCACACTGAGGCCGCGAAGAGCGACCTGCGCTTGGACTTAATCAGGTGGAAGTCATCTGGGACGGCCTGGTTGAACTGGACCATGCGGTCCATGCGTGAGGCGATCTCCGATGCCCTCGCCAGTCTTTGATTCACCACCGCTTGCAGTCGCACCATGCCGCCACTCAGCCGCTTTTTCGCGGCCTGTTTATCTTCATCATCCTCCTGACCTTGCCTTTCTACTGCCTCGGCGGCGTGCTACTGACCGTCCCCACGCGCCTGACCCTGCCGCGCCCGGCCATCACGCCCCAGGTGACACTGCCCAGCTTCCCTGGCCTCTTCCCCGTTGGGCCGACGGCGACGCCCAGCGGCCCCGAATCGGCCACCGCCAACCCGGCCACTGCGACATCTACCGTGCCCCACGTCCCAACCCCGACGCCGCGCCTACCCACGGCGCCACCTGCCCCACCCGCCGTGCGATACCGCTGTTCCACCCATCTTTGTGCCGCCCTCGCCCCGGCCGACTACAGCGACGTTCCCAGCCCGCCACCACCGCCGACGGCCACCTTCGCGCCACCCCCGCCGCCGCCGACGGTAACGCCACCCCCGCCACCCCCGCCGACGGCCACCTTCGCGCCGCCGACGTCGCCCCCGCCGCGCCCGACCAGCACACATCACGCCCGCCGCGACGCCAGAGCGGAGCCGCCGCGCCCGCCCACCAACACGCCGCGCCCGCCCACCCCGGTCCCACCGCCGCCCGCCTTACCCACGGCAACCAGTCGGCCGGCTGTGGCCCCTTAATAGAGGGATGATCGTCCTGTGGATCGCTTTCGCGCCATGACCTCTCGCCAACGCGGGCTGCTCAGCCTGCTGATTGTTATCGGCCTCGCCGCTCTCCTCCTCTACCTGCTTGGCGTGGGCGCGCTCTACATGGGGCCGCGCCTCCTGGCGGCCAAGCCCCCCGCCGCGACCGCGCCGGTGGTCGTCCTACGCACCTACACGCCCACCCCCACCGACACGCCGCAATCACGCCGTCGCCGACACTATCGCTGCCGTGACGCCGCGTTTCCTCGGCTCACCCGCCCCAACCCCGCACTCTGCCGCCGACGCCCACCCAGCTGCCGCCACCGACGCGCACGCCCATCATCCTGCCCGCTGCGCGCCCACCGCCGACGGTGGACCCGCGGCGGTGACACCCGACAGGGCCGCGCCCGCTGGGCCAGGTGGTCGGCTGCCCCGCGCCGACGGGACTAACCCGCCGCCCCGCCCCGGCCAGAACCCACCGCCCGCCGCGACGCCAAACCCTGACGCCTGGGCTACCCCCGCGCTATGAGTGACCGCCACGCCTTCATTGCTCGTCAACCTGGCGACGCTCATCTGGGCCAGCAACATCACGTTGGGGCGTGCCCTACGCGCCGACATCGGGCCAGTGCTGCTCACCTTCTTCCGCGTACTCATCGCATCGCTGGTATTCGCCTTCGTCCTGCGCCGCGGCCCTAGGCCTCAGGCTCTTTCGGGCTGGCCCATCCCTGGTGGCGATGGCGGTGACGGGCATCGCGGGTTTCCCAGTCATCCTCTACTGGTCGGTGCAGTACACCACGGCCGTCAACGCCCGGTTTCATCACCGCCGTCACCCCCCTGCTGACGCTGCCCGGTGGCCGCGCTACTCCTGGGCGACCGCATCAACGCCCGCCAGGCGCTGGGCATGGTCGTCTCGCTGCTAGGTAATCGCCCTCATCGTCGGCGTCCGGGGCGCTGGCCGTCGGCGTGCTTCGGCGACCTGCTGTCCCTTCTGTTCGATGCTCTGGTGTGGGCGCTTCTACTCTCGGTCATCGGCCGCCTGGCCATGCGAACGCGGAGCGCGTTGGCCGCCACCGGCGCGGCTTTCATGCTCGCCGTGCCCATACTCGTCGTGCCCGCCGCCTGGGAATGGACGCGCCAGCCGCCGACCTGGACGCCGACACTGGCGCTGACCGTGCTATACATCGGCGTCTTCCCAGGCGCGCTGGCCCTGCTAGCCTGGAACAGCGGCATCCGCCGCCTGGGACCAGGGCGAGCGATGGCCTTCTACAACACGCTCCCCCTCTATGTTGCGATACTCGCTGTCGTCTTCCTGAGCGAACCGCTGCGCTGGACGAGCCTGGTGGGCGGCGCGCTGGTCATCGGCGGCGGCCTGTTTGCGGCGCGGGAGGCGCCGGGTAGAGGGAAGTAGCAACTGGGGATAGGAGATGGGAGCGCGAGCCAGGGTAGTCAGACCCGCCAGTGGACGCGCAGGATGGCGGCGTCCATCTGAATCCATTCCTCGGCGACTCGGCCGTCAGCGTCGTAGCGGCAGAGAGCGATACCGGTCATGGTCCAGCGACGGCCCGTGAGCTTGTGGGTAGCGCTCCAGGTCCAGCGCAGGGCGCCGCGATCCTTGGTGAAGAAGCGGTCCTCGATGTTCAGCCGGAAATCGCGTTCAAGCTCGCGCGTATTGAGGACGTGGTCCTTGAGACTGGGCAGGTCGTTGATGGTGGGCTGCGCTGGGGCGTGGCGGACATAGTGGCGGGCGTAGTATTCGCTGAGGAGGTGGACATGACCGTTATCCCATACGTCGTTCCAGAAAGCTTCCAGAGCGACGTCGGTCCAGGTCCGGTCGCGGCCATCGACGAGGCTACGGCGGACCAGGGTTCGGACATCCTGGGGGGTCATGGGTGGGCCTCCTCGTGAGGGAGTGGCGCGAATCAGGGGCCGCCGCCGCCGCCGTGTCCGAGGCATCCTGGGGGTGGGGCCGTCCAGCCCTTGCCCAGGATGCCCCGATTATATTGCCTGGACCCAGGTGGTCCTTAACCGTCCGTGGTCGTTGCGTCAACCTCAACGGATGTTGAAGGCATGGCGGGCGGCTGGGCCACGACCTCATCCGGCATGGTCGCACCTTCCAGAGAGCGGACGCGACGGAGTTCCTCGTTGGTGACTTTAGCCCCCGCCAGGTTGGCCCCGTACAGGTCAGCCCTGGTCAGATCGGCTCCGCTGAGGTTGGCTCCGCTGAGATTGGCCTCACTGAACTTGGTCCAGTGCAGATTGGCCCCGCTTAGGTCGGCTCGGCTGAGATTCGCGCTTTCAAGCTCGGCCCCGCTCAGGTTGGCCCCGCTCAGGTTGGCCCCGCCCAGGTTGGCCCCGCTCAGGTTGGCCCCGCTCAGGTCGACACCGCTGAGGTTGACATCGCTCAAGTCGGTCGCGCTCAGCCCAACTCCACTGAGGTTAGCCAACCCCAAGTTGGCTCCGCGGAGGATGGCTTTGCCAAGCTCAGCCCCGCTCAGGTCGGCCTCGGTCAGGTCGGCCCCGCTCAGATTGGCCTCACCCAGATCAGAGCCGCGGAGATCGGCTTTGACCAGGTTAGCCCCCTGCAGGTTGACCCCGTGCAGATTGATCGTACTCAAGGTAGCAAGGTACAGGTCCGCCTGGCTCAAGTCGGGTCGTACAGCGGGATAGGCCGCACGCCAGCTGGCCCACACCTGTCGCCCTCGTTTCAGTGTAACCTCGTGGTCAGCATTTCCCATGCTGTGTCCTCCTGGCCGTCGTGCGGCGTTTCCGCTCTCAGCTCTTCGCGTTTATCGCTCAACCTCAGCCCATGCCACCCCGCATACCCCGACAGCCACCGCGCCCTGACGCCAACACCAGGACGCTATCGGCTCGTTGACGGCTTGCTTGAAGACGGCAAGATGTGCATAGTTTCGGGCAGTTCCTCCTCATGGTGATAAGGCGGCAGCCACGGGCGCTACCCTGAAGTCACGCGGAGAGGTCAGGGCCCAATTGGTTGGAGACTGGATGATAGCAGGACGGGGACGCGGCGTCAAGGCGGAGGGTGAGTCATGCCTGAGTTCAGCAACAGCTTCATCATCGCGCGGCCCATCGCCGCCGTGTTCGACGCGGCGACGACGGCGCGCTACTGGCCCCAGTGGCACCCGGCGACGCTGGCGGTAGCGGGCGACGTGGAGTACCCGGCGCGGCTCGGCGACACCATCACCGAGCGCGTCAACTTCGGTGGGATGACGGGCGAGGGGACGTGGACGGTGGTCGCGTGGCAGCCGCCCACGGGTCTGACGCTAGAAGCAAGAACGAGTCTGGGGCTGACCCGCATCGAGTATGCCCTGGCCGAGACGGCGGACGGCACGCTGTTTCACCGCGACCTGAGTTACGAGCTAGGCCCGCCCGCCCTGGACGCGCTCATGGCCGAGCAATCAGCGGTGGCCCTCGCCCGCCTCAAGGCGCTGCTAGAGACACTGATACCTGCTGGCGACGCGGCCGACGCCCCCGACTAGCCTGACCGCTCCAGCAGCAAGAAAGGGCAGCGTGGTGTCCGAGGACAAGTAGAATCGGCCGTCGGAGCCAGCATCCCGGGCTCCGACGGCGTATGTCATGCATCTCTACCTGAGGCAAGTCGCGAGCTAAGGTCGGTCCACTCCCTTCTCCATCAGGGGTAGGTAAATCTTGTTGCCGCCCGGCGCGCGGGTCGGCGTGACCGAGGGCAGCGGGGGCGGCGTCGCCGTGGCCGCCGGCCGGGCCAGGTCGAAGCTGCCGAGGATCGTAGCGGGCTTAAGAGAGTAGCCCGTTATCGTCTCGCGGTACTCGCCGACGAAACGCTGGCCGTCGTTCTGCACTGATGAGGTAACGAGCCGGAACTGGCGCGTGACGCTCTTGCCGCCGACGACCAGCGAGAAGGGTTCCGACTCGAGGCGCAACGTCGTGCCATCGAACGTGCCCGTGACTCTAGGACCAGTATCGAGAGGTTGGGCCACGGGCGTCGGTGTCCCCGGCCCTGGCGGCGCCACGATAGGTGTCGCCAGGATCGTGTGTTCCTTGGTGAAGACCATCGTCCTGTCTAGCATGATATAGCCGGTTACCGTCGTGCCGGACTGAGCGAGCTGTAGCGCCAAAGCAATGGATCCCAGGTCGCGGGGCTTGGGCGTTCCGACCGGTTGGGGGGTAGGCGTGGCGAGAGCATCGCTGTACACGCCGACGAGACCCCAGTCCAGGTGCGCGCTGCCCATATACTGACCGGTAAGGTCCACGGATGTGCTGGCGGACGCGCTGAGGCTCGTCGAGGCCGTCGGCGCGAGCCAGCGAGAAAGGCCAAAGGGAAGTAGGGCGGCGGCCGTCAAGACTAACCCGGCGACGAGGAGACTGAGCATCGCCCGAAGGACGAGATGACTGTTCATAGGGTACGCGCTCCAGTTGACCGATTCAACTCTACCCTTCCCCTCCTCTGACGGACAGGGGCGCGGGGAGAGGGCTTAGAAGTCGGCGCGGACGCAGTCACTAGGCGTCGGGATGCCTGCCTGGCGGAAGGCGCGGGTCGTGCTGAACTGCAACTGGATATCGGTCAACTGTTGCAGGTCCATGTCGGGCAGGCCAAATTGGGGCGCGCCAGAGCGTACCTCCACCGCCCACCGGGTGGCCGCGACCGGTCGCCCCAGGAACTGGGCGGTGGATTCGCCGTTGGCGCCGTTAATGCCGGCTCGGACAAGGTCGCCGACGACCTCAGGCAGCTGGTTGGAGGCCCACTCGCGACCGGCCAGAGCGGCCGGGTTAACGAGACGATACGGGAAGATACAGCCCGCCCGCGAGCGCATCTCGGTCAGCCCTGTCTGTGAGACCAGGACACGGCGGTAACCCAGGCTGCCGGGCTCAGTGGTGAGCAAGTTGATGCCCAGGCCGGTATTGGTCGGTTTGGGCTGGCCGAGACCGCTCAGCTTGTGCAGCCAGAAGTGCTCGTAGTCATCCGGTGGGATGACTTTGGAGAAAAGGCCGCCGTCGGCAATCGAGCTACCGAAGGTGAAGGTCAGCACCGGCTTGCCGCCCGCGCCAGTGGTGGTGTTCTGGCGCACCCAGTCGCGGAACCGCTCGCGGCGGACGCAGACCACATCGCCCCCCGTTGGGCAGTTGGGGTGCGTCGCACCTTGCAGGGCTACATCGGTCAGCCCCAGGATATGCACCGCCACCGAGACAGTCAGGTCCTCCTTGCGCAGGTCCGAGTCGACCTGGAGCAGATCGTTGGTGACGCCCTCCAGCTTCTGCAAGAACAAGAGGATGTCGTCAGCCGTCCGAGCGCGATAGATGTCGGAGAGGCGAAAGGGGCTACCGTTGACGGTACTGGCGTTGAGGCGTGCGGCGTACTCGTACTCGGCGCGCCGCGCGGCGAGGTAGCTGACGCGGGCAGCATACTGGAGTGCGCTGGCAAGTTGCAGGCGCGACGAGTCGCGCACCAGGCGGAAGCTGGGGTCGTTGGCAGGACTCTGCTGGAGGTAGCCGCGCTCGCGTCGCGCGCCCTCCACGTCGGTGCCGGTCTGGCCCACGACGCCACTGAACTCAGTGGCCTTGGCGCGGTACTCCGCCTTGGCGACCAGCCCTTCCGTCACTGCCTCGGCCAGGTCCAGCATGGCGTTCTTGATCTCGGCCTGGCTGTTGATGTTTTCGACGCCGATGTCCTCGGCCATCTGCACCAGGGTCTTGCCGGCGTTGATGGAGCCGAGCAATCCACCCCGCAGCGCGTTGCCGCTGTCGGTCATGGCGTCCACCATAGCGTCAGCAAATTCAAGCGCCGATAACGCCACTCGGCTGACGCCGATGGTGACCGACACCATCTGGGCGCGCCACTGTTCGTTCTTAATTCGCTCGTGGATGTTATTCGCCTTCTGCTTGGCTGCATACCACTGGAGGTAGATCTGCCGCAGCTCGATGCGGCTCTGGCGCATGTCGCTGACCAGGATGATGCAGTTGTTGCAGAGTGGGTCCGGCGGTAGGTTGTCGCGCGTCTTGTTGATGCACTTGTCGAAGGCGTCGTCCGACCCGTCTGTCGTCGGCGTCGCCTCGACGTCGCAGGCGGTCGTGTTGGTAATCATGTCGTCGATGCACTGGAAGTATAGCTCGTCGGTCTCGAAGCCAGAGCGCAGGCAGCCGGTCTCGGCCTGGAGTTTCTCGTCGCGGCCGTCGGTGAGCCGCAGCAGCGCCTGGGTCAGCGCCTGCTGCTGCTGGTCGAAGTAGCGGCTGTTCTGCTGCTCGTCGTTCTGTAGGGTCTTGGCGAGCTGCGCCGCCTCCTTGGCTTCGTTGAGGATGCCTGTGTCATTGCTGCCAAAGGACGTGCGGTAGGGGCGCGCGGGCGTATACTCGACGTTGTAGCCGAAGATGTTACGCCCATCGCTCAGCTCATTGGCGCGGGCCTGGGTATCGAGCAGGCTGATGACCATCAGCGCCAGCGCCGTCCCGTCAGGCTGCTCACCACGCGGGCAACTGGCGTTCGTCAGCGGCTTCGTCGCGAGGGCCGCCGTGTTCACCAGCTGAACGTACTGATCCTGGGAGGCGTCCTGGTACGTCGCCTGGGCCTTACTCTGGCCGCCGACATCCAGGTAGCTCAGGCGCGTCGCAATCTCGTACTGGGCGCGCGCCTTGCCTTCGGTTGCGCGCGACAGGACGCCCCACTCCGGCTGGGTGTAGAAGTCGGAGACCAGGCAACCGTTGCCCAGAGTACGCTTCAGCCCGTCGGTGATGATTCTCTCGGCCGCGTCGTACTCGGCCATCGCCATCTGGAGCTTCTTCACCTCGTCGCGCACGAAGACTTCGCCGCCCACGATCTGGTTGGCGCTGAAGTGCAGGCCCAGGGCATCCACGGTGAACTGCTGGCCCAGAATCATGTGGATATAGGCGGCCTCGCGCACCACCTGGCGCATGCGCGCCGCGAAGTAGCAGCGGTCGTAGACCTCGTTAACGGGGTCGTCGGCGGTGCGCGTGTCGGGGCACACCACGTCGTAGTTGACGCGCGGGTCGTCGCCCACGCCGGTGTCGGTGCGGAAGCGCGCCTCGTCGGCGAAGGCCGCCAGGAAGGCGTACAGGTCGCGCGCCTGGGCCAGGTCCTTATCGACCTTGACGAGACAGTCGCTCAACTTGATATCGGGCGACTCCCGCTTGCAGGGCACGGGCATCTCGTAGCCCAGGTTATAGTTGAAGCCTCGGATCAGACGATCGAAGTCGGGCCGCTGCTTGCTGGGCGAGATGGACTGGCGGAACTTCATGTGCGGGTCGGCCAGCGCAAAGGCCTGCTGCTCGACCTTCTTATAGTCGGCATGGATCAGGGCGCCGGCGTTGGCGATGCGCGCCCCATCCACCGATGGGTTGCCGGGGCCAGCCTTAGCCGTGCGGCCACTCACACTATTGATGCCGCCGACCAGGCCGTGGCTCGCCGAGCAGTAGTCGCTCGCATTGCCAGGCCCGCAGACGGCCTCGCCCGACTGGAGAGACAGGGTCAGGGCCAGCGCCAGGCCAAGGCCGATGCTGGCGGCGAGAGTACGCAGCATTCGGGATAGCATGGGACTCACCTCCTGGAGGTCGCTGTGTGAGGCGGCTTAGCGGCGTCCACGGTGGTCCCACGGCTGGCCGACGCGGCGCAGGCCGAACCCGAAGACGAGGCCCACGGCAGCGAGACCGGCGATGCCCAGCCAGGGGACGGGCAGGCTGGCGGCGCTGTTGTTGCGCTCCAACGCAGCGAGACGAGCGTCCAGAGTCGCCACCTGCTGCTCGAGGGCAGCGTTGCGCTCCTTGAGGGCGGCCACAGTCTGCGCCGATGTTGCGCCGTCGTTGAGCGCGGCCATCAATTGGGGCGGCAGGTAGTGACCCAGTTGCAGCCAGGCCAGCAGCTTGCCGTCGCTGGCCGCGTCAGAACTCTGCATGGCGTAGCCGATGATCTGGCCCGCCTGGGTCGCCTTCATGGCAGCGCCCGGCGTGCTGCTACTGGTCAACGGATCGCCGACGGCGATGGGGCCGTTCTCCAGCGAGAACTTGACCGGCACGCGGCCGATCATGGCGACGACCGTCTTGTCGGCGGTAATGAGGTTGGTGTTCTCCCCTGACAGGTAGGTCTGGCCGCGGTCGAAGACCAGGCCAGGGTTGGTGGACACCACGCCCACCAGGCCGCCGTCGTAGGCGCTCCGCGCGAGACGGACGGTGGGAGTCTCGCGCGCCTCGGGCAGCAAGACCACCAGGTCGCCCGGCTCCGTCTGCTCGGTGGTGGCGAAGCTTTCCGCCACGTCCTGGTTGCAGTGGACATTGATGTTGAGGCCCACCGCGCCCGGGTCCGAGAAGTCGCCACACTTGCCGTTAAAGCCGGACGAGGCACGCACCTTGCCACTCACGTCAAGCTTGTAGCTTGGGTCGGTCTTCCCGATGCCGACGTTGCCCGAGAACTGGTTGATGAACAGGGCGGATGTCCCCAAAGGAGCATTGACGGGGTCGGTGTAGCGCAAGATATTCAAACCCACGAGCGGGGCGCGCTCATCGAACTCGATGGCAAAGCCGTAGTTCTCTTGCCATTCGAAGAGCTTGATACCCGTTCGACGCACATTGCCCCCGGCCGCCGTCAGCTTGATGTAGCGGTCGACGTTGTCATAGGCGCCGATCTGAAGGTCGGCTCCCGTGGGGGTCGAGGCTGTCCCCACGCCCAGCTTGCTGGTGACGTTGAGATTACCACTCACGGTGGCGCTGGGGATGGTCGCGTTGGCGACCAGCGTGTTGGCCGTCAGGGCCAGGGTGGCCTGCTGCGCCCAGGGGACCGGGTGCAGGCGCTGGCGCGGAGCCATCTCCTGGCTGTCGGGCGCGACGGTGATGCCAATGAAGCGCGGCCCATCCGAGAAGACCGAAGCGTTAATGGGGGTCGGGTCGCCCAGCACGACGGTGAACAATCCGTCGCGCACGGGGATGTTGTTGACAGCCTGGGTGAATAGCAGGTTGGCAGGCGCGCTGAGCACGGGGTCGTTGTAGATTCTGAAGGTCATGTTGCGGGCGCCGGTGACGAGGGCGCCCTGGTCATCGCGGAGAATGCCCTGGTAGTTGAGAGTGTTGGCAATAGCGAGGGGCGCGTTGGGTGTGTCAGGACTGGCGTAGACGGGCAGGCGGCCCTGAAGGGTCAAGACAAGCGTAGCCACGGCCAGCATGAAGGCGGCCAGGGCCAGCAACTCGGAGCGGCGAGAGCGCATCGAAGTCCTCCTTGGTGAGGGGGTCAGCATCAGGGGGTGCAGGGGGCGCTCGGTCAAGGATGACGCTTCAGTTCTTCAGCGTGGAGGGGTGGGCCACGCAGGCCGGCGGGCGGCGTGTCGACCGCATTGGGGGTGAGGTCGGCGTCCGGGCGGCTACATTCAATGAGTAGCCCGTCGGTCAAGGCGGCGTGCATAGGCAGAGCTCGCGTTTAGATTGTCGATGGCGAACGGGGACAGGCGTGAATGCGAGAGTAGAGTGTAGAGCGGTCAGTGAGTCGCGAGTCAGGCCTCGCGGGGCGCGAACGGATGGCAGATGATAACAGAGAGACAGCAGTGTGTCAAGGTAAGCGTGGGGCCTGGGATGGGCGAGGCGTGATCCATGATTCAGAGAAGAGCGGCCAGCAGTGGCCACCGCCGGGGGCGCGACCGCCGCGCCCCGCTAGCCCTGTGGTGACAGCAGCGACGGCGGCGCATCGGCCGCAGCGAGCGCTGCTGTCAGGCGGGCGACTGTGCGGTCGGAGTAGAGCAGGAACTGGCCGACGGGCTTAGCCTCGTTGAGGGTGAGGGCGAACTCGACGGGGATGGCATCGTCAGCGGCGGGGTGGCGGCCGGGCTTGGCCTGCCGCCA
>JAHCIE010000559.1 GCA_026129385.1 Anaerolineae bacterium | reverse complement strand
TAGACGGGCAGCAGTGGGCAATCCTTGACGAAGGCGGTGCACATGTCCGTCCCCCCGCTGACCGACCCCAGCCAGATGTCGGGCTTGAGGGCCTCGTACACCCAGGCGAAGCCTTCCGGCGGCAGGGGCGCGCCGGTCGAGCCGATGGCGCGTAGCGTCCTCAGGTCGTACTCCTTGCCCGGCTGAATGCCCGCCTTCAGGCACGCGACAATGTACGGCGCGCTCGCGCCGAACAGGTTCATGCGCGTGGCCTCGGCGAGACGCCACAGCACACCCATGTCGGGGTGGCCGGGGCTGCCGTCGTAGAGGAGAATGGTCGCGCCGATGAGCAGGCCGCCGACCAGGTAGTTCCACATCATCCAGCCGGTCGAGGTGTACCAGAAGAAGCGGTCGCCCGCCGCCAGGTTGGAGTGCAGGCTCAACACCTTGAGGTGCTCTAGCAGGATGCCGCCCTGGCCGTGAACGATGGGCTTGGGCAGTCCCGTCGTCCCCGACGAGTACAGCACCCACAGCGGATGCTCGAAGGGCAGCGGCTCGAAGCGCAACTCCCCCGGCGTCGCCAGCGCCTCACCCCAGGTGTGGACGGCCGGCCCGGTGGTCGGTGGTCGGTGGTCGGTGGTCGCCTCGTACAGATACGGAACCCGTACCACATGCTCTAGCGTCGGCAGGGCGGCCACGATCTCTTGTACGACCTCGCGGCGGTCGAAGTCCTTGCCGCCGTAGCGGTAGCCATCGACGGCGAATAGCACCTTCGGCTGAATCTGCTTGAAGCGGTCGATGACGCTGGGGCTGCCGAAGTCCGGCGAGCACGACGACCACACCGCCCCCAGACTGGCGCAGGCCAGGAAGGCCACCACGGCCTGCGGGATGTTGGGCAGGTAGGCCACCACCCGGTCGCCGGGCTGGACGCCCATCTCTCGTAGCGCGGCCGCCACCGCCGCCACCTGCGCGCGCAGCGTTGCCCACGACACCTCGGTGAGCGGCTGCGCCTCGGACTGGAAGAGGATCGCCGGGCGGTCGGGGGCGGCGTGGCGGAAGGCATGCTCGGCGTAAGAGAGGCGCGCGCCGGGGAACCACTCAGCGCCGGGCATGGCGCGGCGGCCCAGGACGCACTCGTAGGGCTGCGACGCCTGGATGGCGAAGAAGTCCCACAGCGACGCCCAGAAACCCTCGATGTCCGTGACCGACCACCGCCACAAGGTTTGATAGTCGGCGCAATCCAGGCCGCGCGCCTCCCGCAGCCAGGCCATGTAGCGGGTCAGAATGGCCGACCGTTTGAGATCGTCTGACGGCTCCCACAGGAGCGCGCCTTCGCTGATAGGAGGCATGAGCATACCTCGCTTGAGACTTGAAAGGGGTCAGCGCAAAGGCAGGCAACGAACCTGACCCTCCCACTCGCTGTCGAGACTGCACTCCGCCAGCAGGAGCAGGTCCTCAATCGCAACGCCGACGGAGACCGCGCGGCTTACCTCGAAGACACCCGGCATGGGCCGTCCGCGCTCGAAGAGGATGTCATTGTTGAAATTCTCGTCGGCCAGCAGGCGCAGCGTTCGGCGTCGACAGATAGGGGTAGTTCGTCCACGGTCAGATCAAGCGGGGCTGTCATCCGTCACCTCGCCTACTGCATCCCTAACCCCGCAGACTCACATTATACCACACCCGGCGTGCCCGACATCGGCGACAGCCTAGGCGCGAAATCCAACGGCGAGGGTGCGAAACCAGGGGCCACGCTCAATATGCGGCAATTGAGCGTTGAGCCCGGCATCGACATGCATCTCGCGGCCCATCTCCTCGATGATCATCGGGCTGCCCGTGCCGGTGCGCGCCAGCAGTGCGCCGCCGGGCGTGAGGCAGCCGCGCGCCTGAACCACCGCCGCGCCGAACTGCTCATTCGTCATCCAGTCGGCGATATTCGAGATACTAATCAGGTCGAACGCCCCCTGGTCGCGCGCCAGCGCTGGCATCTGTTCCAGCACGTTACCCGCCGCCAGATGCAGGCGGTCCCGAACACCCAGCCGCCGCAAGGCCGCCTGCCCCTGCGCCTGGAGATACAAGGGCAGGCCAGCCTCGCCGGCCGCGGTCGCATACGAATTGGCGAACACGGTCGTCACGAAGGGGTTGCGGTCCGCGTAGGATTGCTGGAGGGCGCGAAAGTGGCACTCGCCCAGATAGCCCGCGATGCCGGCGATGCGGGCGGCCAGCCCCTCGCTCGGCAAGCCAAACAGGTCGCGGATATAGGCCGGCGTCATCAGGCCGGTGTAGACCGCCTGCCACGCCGGCAGGTCCCCGTCGGCCAACGCGCGCCGGAGGGGGGCGAAGCCACTGGCTTGCAGATGGTCCTGAATGTCGTGCATCAGCACATCGTTGCGGCCGACGTGCTGGATGCCAAAGGCGATGTCGTGGTCGCGGCACGCCTCCCAGAACGCCTGGGCGGACTCCGGCAGGTAGGCGTGGATGCGTTGGAACAACTCAAGGCGTTCAGGCGCCC